>CAVBJB010000053.1:0-8945 GCA_963595625.1 Lachnospiraceae bacterium
GCCATAGAGTAGGTAAGGAAACTATCATCTTCGGTTGGGATAAAGCTAGATGGTGTTTTACTCATGGTAAAAATTCCAGCAGCTGTTATTACAAGTAATAAACCTAAGGCTAACGTTTTTTTCTCAATAAATTCTGTGACAATGTTTGTATATGTGTTCGTTATTTTATCAAACCCAAGGTTGAACTTTGTAAAGAACACCTCTTTTTTAGTTGGAGCTTTATCCTCCTTTTTATGTTGAGGTTTTAAAAACAGCGCACATAAGGCTGGTGTAAGTGTTAAAGCGCTTACAGCTGATATTAAAATGGCAATGGCTAGGGTATAAGCAAATTGTTTATAAAAAATTCCGTTTGGACCTTCCATAAAACCTATAGGTAAAAATACGGCCGCCATAACCATTGTGATGGAAAGTATGGCTTTTGTAATTTCCTCCATAGTAACAAGAGTTGCTTCTTTTGCTTTTAATCCTGTAGCATGCATTTTTTCGTGTATAGCTTCAACCACTACTATGGCATCGTCCACCACTATACCAATGGCTAATACCAAGGCAAACATGGTTAAAATATTTATGGAGAATCCTAATAAATATACAAAAAACAAAGTTCCTAATAAGGAAATAGGGATAGCGATAGCCGGTATTAATGTAGATCTAAAATCTTGTAGAAAAATGTAAACGATTATAAAAACCAAGAAAAAAGCCTCGTAAATGGTAGATTTTACTTGATTTATAGAGGTGTCTATCTGATCTTTTACAGAATATGTAATTTCATATTTTATTCCGTCTGGAAACGATTTAGATACTTTTTCAAGAACTTTTCTTACTTCAATATCAATGTCACGCGCATTAGATCCTGCTGTTTGGGTAATATTTAAAGTTAACCCCGGAAAACCATTTACACTGTTGTCACTCCCTGTATTAGAGGCCCCAAATTCTATTCTAGATACATCTTTTAAAAATAAAACGGAACCATCTTCATTGGTTTTAATTACAACATTTTCATATTCTTCAGGTAAACTGAATCTACCGTTGTGACGAAGTGGAGTTTCAAAAACCTCTTCTGAACCTTCACCAAATTTACCTGGTGCAATTTCGAAATTTTGATCCTTTATTGCTTTTATAAGATCCTGTGGAGTTAAATTATATGCTGCAAGCTTATCAGGATTAATCCAAGTTCTCATGGAGTAATCACGAGCTCCCACACGACTTACCGCAGCAACTCCAGGAACACGCAACAACTCTCTGTTAATATTAATTTGAGAATAAGCCTGTAAAAATGTTTCGTCGTAAATTTTTTGAGGATGATCGGAAAATATGTTTATGGTTAAAATATTTCCGCTTTGTCTTGGGGTAACAGAAATTCCAGCTTCATTAACTTCTGCCGGAATTTGACTTGTCGCTTTAGAAACTCTGTTTTGAACATTTACCGCTGCTTGATCGGGATTTGTTCCTGCCTTAAAAAAAACGGAAATAGATCCAGCACCGCTATTACTAGCTCTAGAACTTATATACGTCATATTATCTACACCGTTTATAGCCTCCTCTATAGGTAATAAAACGGATTGCGCCATAGTTTCGGCACTTGCCCCTGGGTAAGACATGGTTACACTTACACTTGGAGGAGCAATTTCTGGGAATCGGGTAATCGGTAACTTTACAAGTCCAATTAATCCCAACAACACAAACATTATCGATATTACTATAGATAATATAGGGCGATTTATAATAGATTTTAACATGATGGGAAATGCTTTAATGCAAAATCACTTTATAAGTGAATTTTTAGAAGATTGGATTTACTAAGGTTTGATCGTTAAATTTGTTGAATCCTGTTAGGATAATGACATCATTTATTTTTAAACCTTCTGTAACTATGTAATTTTTGTTTGATGTACCGTCAATTGTAATGGGTTGTAAAACAACTTTTTTATCTTGATTTAATAGGTAAACAAAGGTTTTATCCTGAATTGTTGTTGTAGCTTCTTGAGGGACAAGGATAACACCTTTTTGAGATTCTTTTAATTTTATTGTTCCTGTGTTACCCGAGCGCATTACATCCTCAGAGTTAGGAAAACTAGCGCGTAGAGATATAGAACCTGTGCTACGGTTAACTTGACCGTTAACAGCATCAACAATTCCGGTTTTGTTATATTCCTTACCGTCGGCAAGAATTAATTTAGCTTCTGGAATAATTTTTCCTAAAGAACTTTTAATAGAGTCAGTAGCATTGGCTTTTGTAAAGTAAAGATAATCTGATTCACTCATGCTAAAATAAACATATACATCGCTAACATCGGTTAAAACCGTTAGAGGTGTTTTTTCTCCTCTAGAAATTAAATTTCCTACACGTTTAGGGATTCTACCAATATAACCACTAACAGGCGCTTTTATATTTGTGAATTCTAAATTTATTTGAGCAGAAGCCACTGCTGCACTAGCTTTTGCTAATGATGCTTTGGCAACATCATAATTGGCTCTAACGGATTGAAGTTGAACTGGGGCTATAACTTGATTTTCAACAAGTGGTCTTAAACGATCTATCTCTAGTTTTGCATTTTTAAGCTTGGCCTTTTCGACATTTTCACTAGCAATGGCATTATTTAGAATTTCTTGATAAGGAAGAGGATTTATTTTAAAAAGAAGTTGTCCTTTCTGTACATAAGCTCCTTCGTCTACATAAATTTCGTCTAAAACTCCTTCAACTTGAGATCTAATTTCAACATTTACTTTTCCCTCAATTGTACCAATGTAATCTTTTATTGATATAGCGGTTGTTGTATCAATTTTTAAAGCAGGTAAGGATAGGGCATTTTCAGTTTCATCACTATTTTTTGCTGTTCCCGTATTACAACTTTTTAATGATAAAGAGGTAAATGATATTCCTAAAAGTGCAAAAACTAAGTAGGCTGAATTTTTTATTGTAAGTTTCATGTGCATTATTTCTTACAATTTTATAAGCAACAAAAATGCCAATACCATGAATCACTCTTTTTAAGAGAATTTAATAAGTAATATATGAGATTTATGGGATATACAAGGTATAGTGTAAAAAAAAAAGCGTGTAAAAATTACACGCTATTGTTCTACTTCAAATATATTAATATTGTAAATGTCAAAGTTTAAACCTAAATTTCTTTTTGCTAGTTTATTTAAAATATCAGGCTTTAAATAATAGGAATGATTCCATAAATGTTGGTAAGCAGATATTTCAATAAAACCATTGTATTTAGATGAAAGAATATTCCAAACATCCATGTCCTGGCACAATGAATTTAATAACGAACTAATACCATCATCAATTTTACTTGCTATAGTATTGTGTTTTAAATACCATTTACCAGTTTCTGCAACAATCATTTTTTTTGCACTCCCAATTTCTAAAATCTCACTTGCATTCCATGAGTTTGTGGGTAAATGCTCAATTAGGTTTGTAATTTCGTTTTTATCTAAATCATCACTCAAAAAAATTAATGTAATTTCTATGTTGTCTTGGCTTATAGAATTATAATGGGGATCAGGTTGAGTTTCGTTAATAATCATTTAATTTGTATTACTCCTAGGTAAATGTAATATTTATTTTTAAACAAAACAAGGTTTTGATTAAATATACGTAAAATATTTACATTAAATCTAATTTTTCTACATTATTATTATTTATTAGTTCGTATATGGTTTTGTCCAATTTATGGCACATTTCAACCAATACAACAATATTTATATTTTCAGAATCAGCAAAATGAGCTAGTGTAAATTCTTGATTTTCTTTAAATTCAAAAGTATTTTGAATTTCTTTAAACTCAGTAGCAATTGCATACTGTGTTAATTGAGAAAAAATACTATTCCTTTTCTCTATCAAATCTTTTAAAATTGTTATTATTAAATTTTTGTTATTTAATCTTTCCATTTTAGCATCATTAGGTCATTTACAAATGTATCGAATTATTAAATGATATTTTTATTTTTTTGATTTAAAAATTCATAGATTAACAAAGCTTTTTTTCGATGAGTTCCCCACATATATTCTCCAATTTTTCCAGAGGATTGTATGATCCTATGACATGGAGTCAATATAGCAATGGGGTTTTTACTAATTGCTGTACCTACGGCTCGAGTTGCCTTGGGCTGATTTATTTTTTGTGCTATATCCAAATAAGTAAAAATACTTTTATAGGGTAATTTTACTAATTCTTTCCAAACCTGTTCTTGTAATTTACTGCCTTGTACTAAAACTTGTATTGGCATATCATTTTCTGGATTATTTATTTTTTGTATAGCTTCTAAATGAACGTTTTTAGATTTTTGTTGAATTTTAGCACTCCTAAAATATACTTTTAATTTAGCTATTGCCTCTTTATCATTTTCGTTAATTAAGTGCAAGTAGCAAATGTAATCAGAGATAGAGGCTATGATAACTCTACCTAAAAGGGTTTGGTAAATATTGAATTCAATTTCTAAATCTTTAAAATCATTTGCAATAATTTCTTCTTTAAAAAAATTTAATTCAATACTTTCAATAAAATCATTATTATCAAAACCTGTTCTAAATAAATCCTTTTGTTTGGTATACTTAATTATTCCATTTTTATTTATAACATTAAGCAATAACACAAAATCTTCTAAATCAATATTAGCCCATTTAATCAAATAATTGGTAAGTTCTTCAAAATCATTTTTTAATTGATTGGCAGTTAAAATATATTTTTTATCCTCATCCATAAATTGAGAATAAAATTTAATAATATCCTCTATGTACTGATATGTAATTAAGTCCTGATTTATACTAGTACTCATTGTTTTAGATTGGTCGATTTTGTAAATATGAAATTATAAAGTTAAAAAATATACTCATTTATCCTAATAATATTAAAATAACACACAACAAATTTTTACTTTTGCACAGCAACACAAATTTATATATGTATAAATCTATTCTCCGTCCGTATTTATTTAAAAAAGATCCTGAGCAAGCGCATCATTTAACTTTTAATTTATTGAAAAGTGTGAGTGCAATTCCTGGAATTTCTTCAATTATTAAAAACAAATTTGCTGTTAATCATAAAAGTTTAGAGCGCGAAGTTTTTGGAATTAAATTTAAAAACCCAGTTGGGCTTGCCGCAGGTTTAGATAAAGATGCAATTGCATTTAATGAGTTATCAAATCTTGGTTTTGGTTTTATAGAAATTGGAACTCTTACCCCTAAACCACAAGATGGAAATCCTAAAAAACGTTTGTTTAGACTTATCGAGGATTCTGGGATTATTAATCGCATGGGCTTTAATAACGGAGGAGTTGATGAAGCTGTTAAACGTTTAAAAAATAACAAAGGTGTAATTATTGGTGGTAACATTGGTAAAAATAAAGTAACAGATAATGAAGATGCTGTTAACGATTACATTTATTGTTTTAATGCTTTATATGATGTAGTTAACTATTTTGTTGTTAACGTTAGCTCACCAAACACACCAAACTTACGTGCTTTACAGGATAAAGAACCTTTAATGCATTTGTTACAAACGTTACAAGATTTAAACTCTACTAAACCCGTACAAAAACCAATACTTTTAAAAATTGCTCCCGATTTAACTGACGATCAATTATTAGATATTATTGATATTGTAAATACAACTAAAATTGCAGGCGTAATAGCTACAAATACTACAATTTCTAGAGAAGGTTTAAAGTCTGAAAATAAAACAGAAACAGGAGGGTTATCTGGTAAGCCATTAACCAAACGATCTACAGAGGTAATCCGATTTTTATCTCAAAAAAGTAATAAATCATTCCCAATTATTGGAGTAGGAGGTATACACTCGGTTCAGGATGCGTTAGATAAATTTGAAGCAGGAGCTTCTCTTATTCAATTATATACAGGTTTTATTTACGAAGGACCACAATTAATTAAAGATATTAATCAAGCGTTAGTAAAATAACGCTTGATTTTTTTATATATTCGTAACACGCAAAACGAACACAAAAATTACTACTATGAATTTAGATTTAAATTCAAAACCTATAAAAATTATTGAATGCCCACGCGATGCCATGCAAGGTATTAAAGACTTTATCCCAACTCAGGCTAAAGCTCGTTACATACAATCCTTACTACGTTGTGGTTTTGACTCTATAGATTTTGGAAGCTTTGTATCTCCCAAAGCAATTCCTCAAATGCAAGATACGGCTCAAGTGTTAGATTTATTAGACTTATCTAAAACAGAAACTAAACTTTTAGCCATAATTGCGAATACCAAAGGGGCGCAAGACGCTGCACAATACAATCAAATCCAATACTTAGGATTTCCTTTTTCTATTTCAGAAAACTTTCAAATGCGTAATACGCATAAAACCATTGCAGAGTCTATTATTACACTTCAAGAAATACTAGATATTGCTAACGCATCTAATAAAGAAGTTGTAGCTTATTTATCTATGGGATTTGGTAATCCTTACGGAGATCCATGGAATGTAGAAATAGTAGCCGAATGGACAGAGAAATTAGCTGACATGGGGGTTAAAATTCTTTCCTTATCAGATACTATTGGTTCATCAACACCAGAAGTTATTACATATTTATACAGCAATCTTATTCCTAAATATCCTCATATCGAATTTGGAGCACACCTACATACAACCAAAGACAAATGGTTCGAAAAAATGGATGCAGCTTTTAAAGCAGGTTGTACACGTTTTGATGGCGCAGTAAAAGGATACGGTGGTTGCCCAATGGCTAAAGACGATTTAACCGGAAATATGCCAACGGAAAAAATGTTATCGTATTTTGGAGCCCAAAATGTTAACACAAACGTAAAAATGATGAGTTTTGAAGCCGCTTATAACGAGGCCCTTATGATCTTTAATCATTATCATTAATAAAATAAGGTATAAAATTTTTCAAATTAATTTAAATAGATTAAATTTGTATGCAATTCAACAACAATTGCAACAATGATAGCACACACAACTAAAATCATCGGTGAAGGTCTAACTTACGATGATGTTCTTTTAATTCCAAACTACTCTGAAATTCTTCCTCGCGAAGTTTCTACAAAAACAAAATTCTCTCGTAACATCACATTAAACGTACCAATTGTATCTGCAGCTATGGATACAGTAACTGAGAGTGCAATGGCAATTGCTATGGCGCAAGAAGGTGGTATTGGTGTATTACATAAAAACATGACCATAGAGCAACAAGCCGCAGAGGTACGTAAAGTAAAACGTGCAGAAGCAGGTATGATTATGGATCCTGTAACTTTAGCTCTATCTGCAACTGTAGGTGATGCTAAAGCAGCAATGAAAGAGTATGGTATTGGTGGTATTCCTGTGGTTGATGAAAATCAAATCCTTAAAGGTATTGTTACAAACCGCGATTTACGTTTCGAGAAGAACAACAAACGCGCAATTACTGAGGTTATGACTTCTCAGAACCTAGTAACAGCACCACAAGGAACTACTTTAGCACAAGCCGAAGAAATTCTTCAAGAAAACAAAATCGAAAAATTACCTGTAATTGATGCTAACAATAAATTAGTTGGATTAATTACCTTTAGAGATATCACAAAAGTTACACAAAAACCAAATGCAAATAAAGACGCCTACGGTCGTTTACGTGTAGCTGCTGCATTAGGTGTAACTGCTGATGCGGTACAACGTGCAGAAGCACTTGTTAATGCAGGGGTAGATGCTGTAATTATTGATACCGCACACGGTCATACAAAAGGAGTGGTAGATGTACTTAAACAAGTAAAAGCCGCTTTCCCGCAGTTAGACGTAGTAGTAGGTAATATTGCAACGCCAGAAGCTGCTCTTTATTTAGCAGAAAACGGAGCAGACGCTGTAAAAGTAGGAATTGGACCAGGTTCTATTTGTACAACACGTGTTGTTGCCGGAGTAGGATTCCCTCAATTCTCAGCCGTTCTAGAAGTTGCAGCAGCACTTAAAGGATCAGGTGTTCCCGTAATTGCAGACGGTGGTATTCGCTACACAGGGGATATTCCAAAAGCCATTGCTGCTGGAGCAGACTCTGTCATGTTAGGATCAATGCTTGCAGGAACTAAAGAATCTCCAGGTGAAACGATTATTTACGAAGGACGTAAATTTAAATCGTACCGCGGAATGGGTTCTGTAGAAGCCATGAAACAAGGATCTAAAGACCGTTACTTCCAAGACGTAGAGGACGACGTAAAAAAATTAGTTCCAGAAGGAATTGTAGGACGCGTAGCTTACAAAGGTGAGTTAAACGAATCGATGTTACAATTTATCGGAGGTTTACGCGCCGGAATGGGATACTGTGGATCAGCGTCAATTAAAGACCTTCAAGAAAAAGGTCGATTTGTACGCATTACCGCATCCGGAATTAACGAGTCGCACCCACACGACGTTACCATTACAAAAGAAGCACCAAATTATTCAAGATAATTTACCATATAAAAGACTACCGCAAGGTGGTCTTTTTTTTTGTGCTTGGGCGTTCCCTTTGGTGGCAGCCTCAAGGGCGCAGCCACCAAAGGTCGGGCTTTCCGGCCTCGCTCTTTAAAACTCCAGTTCCTTCCGTTTTAAAGGAGCTCAAACAAGCCTGCAATCCCTAACGCAAAAAGTCTTCAAGTCTTCAAGTCTTCAAGTCGAAAGTCAAAAGTTTATTGTTACATACAAGTTTAAGGTTTAAAGTTCCAATCACCCACATCGGTTCCTGAGGCTCTCGAAGGACAAAAAAATTACGAATTATGAATCCAATCACCCACACCGGTTTCTGAGGCTCTAGAAGTACAAAATAATTACGAATTACGATTTCAATTACACACATCGGTTCCTGAGGCTCTCGAAGGACAATAAAAATTACGAATTACGATTTCAATTACCTACAACGGTTCCTGAGGCTCTCGAAGGACAATAAAAATTACGAATTACGATTTCAATTACACACATCGGTTCCTGAGGCTCTCGAAGGACAA
>CAVBJB010000054.1:0-1443 GCA_963595625.1 Lachnospiraceae bacterium
AAACAGCTTTTTGATTTTACGCTTTCTGCAATGGCTTGACGCTCGTAAAAATTATTAATGTCAAAAATAATTGTAGGTGGAAAGATTTTCTTAGGATGGTTGATCCTTCGAGAGCCTCAGGAACCAATGTGAGTAATTGGATTTGTAAATCGTAAATTCTAAATCGTAATTTTTTGTCCTTCGAGAGCCTCAGGAACCGATTAGTAATAAGTTGAAAGTCTTATGTTAAAAGAATTTATTAGGATGGTTGATCCTTCGAGAACCTCAGGAACCAATGTGAGTGATTGGATTTGTAAATCGTAAATCCTAAATCGTAATTTTTTGTCCTTCGAGAGCCTCAGGAACCGAATAGGAATAAGTTAAAAATCTAAAAGCTGAAATTTTTTGAAAATTTTGATCCTTCGAGAGCCTCAGGAACCAATGTGAGTAATTGGATTTGTAAATCGTAAATCCTAAATCGTAATATTTTGTCCTTCTAGAGCCTCAGGAACCTGATTCGTAAAATATTAAGTTTGGATATCTAATATTATTTGTCTTACGTTTTTAAAACTTGAAAAATGGAACTTAAAATTTTAAACATTAAACATTAAACATTAAACATTAAACATTAAACTTTAAACTTTAAACTTTATACAATCGACTTTGGACTTGCGACTTTGGACTTGGGACTTTATGCCTGTTTTGCGTTAGGGATTGGAGCGTTTGTTTGAGCTCCTTTTAGCGCAATGCAATGAAGCTAAAAGAGCGAGTGCGGAAAGCCCGACGGCGCCGATTTATTTTACAAGATTGTACGTGTTAAAGCGTTTTTTTAACGGTTTGGAGTTTATAGGCTTTTGGATTGAGGCGGCGGAACGCCCAGAAATAGAATTGAGATTTGAGTTATTATATTGCAGATTAGGAATTTATTCCTACGATTTTATTTACAAAAAACCGGAAAATTAATTCCGGTTTTATATTTTAAAATTCCCAATGGGTAATGTTATTTGTACGGTTGTCCCTTGATTTTGTATAGCTTTTATTTGTAGCGAACCCTCGTGTAACTTAATGATATTTTTACTTAAAGGGAGGCCAATACCATAGCCCTCGTAAGCAAAGGTGTTTGAGGCACGGAAGTAGAGGTCGAATACGTTTGCGATTTCGTTTTCTGGGATCCCAATGCCTTTATCTTTTACCGTTATTATAATTGAGGTATCTGTTGCACCTAGCCCTACATAGACTTCTTGATTGTTGGAGTATTTACAGGCGTTTGAAACTATATTTGATAACGCGAGGTGTAGTAGCTGTTCATTTCCTTTTACTTTTAGGGATTCGGGGTTTTCTGGAAGTAAACTAAAATCTATTTTTATTTTAGAGTCTTTGTTTACTTTTAACAGGTTTTCTTGTACGTTCATGATTACCTCATCTATCCTAACTTTTCCGAATTTTTGAGATTTACCGTCAAAC
>CAVBJB010000054.1:1453-8935 GCA_963595625.1 Lachnospiraceae bacterium
ACCCTGTGCGCGCTAAATAAAGTAAGGCTTTGGTTTTTTGTTCTAGTTTTTCGGCCTCTGATAGGATGCTTACTAACGCCTTTTCGTATTCGGGAATGGTTCGGGTTTTAGACAAACATAAATCGACTTCGCCAATTATGGAAGTTAAGGGTGTATTAAACTCGTGTGAGGCGTTGCTTATAAAATTTTTTTGGGTTTCAAAAACAGTTTCTATCCTATCTAACATATTGTTGAAGGTAACGGTTAGTTTGCTTATAGAATCTGTGTCAGTTACGTTGGGTTCTGAAAGTCGTAGATGTAGATTATCAGAATCTATTTGCTTTACGTTTTCGATGATATTTTTTACGGGTTGAACCAACGATTTTAATATAAAATGAGTGATAATTAAAATTAATAATAAGGAAAATGCTAATGAGGTTATGAGTAAGTTTTGTAAGTATTTAATATGATGTGAATAAAAATAATTTTCTGAACTTGTAATGACAATATGTTGTTTGCCGGTTTTATCTGTTCTAAGTAATGCGGAATAGAAGGTCTCGTCAATATTATCTTGATGTTTTTTTTGTGTAACAACTTTTGAGATAAAATTTTTTGGTAGTTTTTCCGGATATCTTCCCTCAACCTTGCCTTTGTTGTAAGTTAAAATGTATTGGGATTGGTTGGGTAAATTTTCTAAATACTGAGCCACCGATTTTTTAATAGTCAAGGAATCCGCTTTTGGACCAAAAGTTATGGTAGCTAAGGTTGTGGTCCTTAACTCTAATCTTTTATAAAAGTCATCGAAGGCGTATTTAGAAAATGAGAAGTAAATATAACCTATAAGGATTAAGGTATAGGATATAAAGACCACTGAAATTGCTAAAAGTGCTTTGTAGTATTTTTTCATAAATTATTTAAGTACATAGCCCATACCTGTGACAGTATGAATAAGTTTTTTGTCTCCACATTTCTCTAATTTTTTACGCAAATAGTTTACGTAAACATCTACCACATTAGTACCGTTATCAAAATTAATTCCCCAAACAGTATCTAAAAGATCTGCTCGATTAAGCACTTTGTGTGGGCTTTTGATAAATTCAAATAGGAGTTTATACTCGGTTGAAGTAAGAGATATTTCATGACCGTTACGTTTAACGGTTTTAGTGTAATCGTTAAGTTCCAAATCTTCAAATTTGTACACATCCGACTTTGGACTGGTTTTGTCCACTAAAAAGTCTCTACGACGCAATAAGTTTCGGATTCTAGCTTTTAACTCAATCAACTTAAAAGGTTTAGAAAGGTAATCATCCGCACCGGTATCTAAACCTAAAACAATATTTTCAGCACTTGCAAGTGCTGTTAAAATTAATATAGGCAAGTCCATAAAACCTTTTGCACGTATCATTTTGCAGACGTCAAAACCATTGTGAATTGGTAATAAAACATCTAAAATAACCAAGTCTATTTTTTGAGCTTCAATAAATTGAATTCCTGTAACACCCTCAGTGGCATGTATAACTTTATATCCTTCCTCTTCGAGACTTTGTTTTATTAAATCTGCAACATGTAATTCGTCCTCAATTAATAAAATGGTATGCATTGGTTTTTATTATTTAATTTGGCAAATTAGTACTTTTTTGAAAATTTACTGAATGATAGAGATTAGAAAACGATTAAAAAAGATTAAAATTAAATTAAAGACCCATTAAAACAATATATGTATAATGTATCTATTTAAGACAATCCCTTGTTTTTTCTAATGGAATTTTAATTTTTAAAACTCCAACTTAATTAAACTCTAATTCCATTTTAAAATCTGTTTAATAACCGTAAAGTAGCTTTGTAGTGTACTAATTTAAATACATCATTAAGCATGAATACTAAACAAAAGGTAATTATACCAACAGATTTTACAGTTGCCTCATTAAACTTTTTAATTGCGTTTTTACAAAAAAATTCGGACAAAAAAAATCAAATTGTATTTGTACACGGATACCAAACACCAGAGTCTATTACGGAACTATTATTTTTTTCTAAAACAAAAGTTTTAAAAAATCTTGAAACACAAGCTTTTAATGACGCTCTTTTAATTATTAAAAACCGATTTTCATCTAGCCTTGAAAGCATATCCTTTGAACTTTTAACTAGTAATAATAAAAACTATCTAACTCGTTTTTTAGAATTTCAAAATGCAAATCTTATAGTACAAATACAAGATTACAAACCGGTATTTAAGCAGAAAAATTCCTTTGAGTTAACTAACCTTTACACAATTCATACTCAAATTATATACCCTATTCAAAATAAAATACATTTTTCTATAGATACGCAAGCCGAATTTACTGGAGATGTATTTATGTCTAAAGCTTAAAACAAAAAATATGAAATTTTGGTTAGGATTATTTATCATTTTGGCCCTATTTACCACAAGTATAACCTTACTTTTTTGTGCACAAAGCCCAGAACATAAAATAATGGGACAATGGCAAGAAGTTTCTTGGGACTTTGAACGCCTAGATGTAGATACCAAAAGCCTACACCAAGACTTTACTACTTTACAACGCCAAGAAGTATATAAAAATTTAATTATTCACGATGCAGAGATTTGGGATTTTAGACCTCAAAACACACTTTATTTAAACGCTAAAGACCAAAAACCGACACAACTAAAATGGGCCATTAAAGGTCGTGGACACGTACTTCAATTAAAGTATCAAGACAAAAAAACAGAAACTTACCAAGTGCATCTATTAAACGAAGATGAAATGGTGGTTTACTTTAATTTTGACCTACAAATCAGAGGAATTGTTAAAGTAACCTTCAAAAAAATTAACAAAGAAAACTATTATGCTCAGAAAATATAGTAACCACAGAACACATCCCGACAATATAAAATTAGGCAGCCTTACCGCCTTTTCCGCAGGAATGGTAAATGTAATTTCCGTGATAGTATTTTTTGCGTTTACCTCAAACATTACGGGCCATTATGCTGTATTAGCTCAAGAAATATCCAAAGGAAATTGGTTTCAGGCAGCCATACTTTTGTTATGGATCCTTTTGTTTTTTCTGGGAAGTTTTACCTCTAATTTCCTGATTATACATGCAAATTCGCACATTGGGAGTTACCTTGCACATGCCATCCCTATCGTATTGGAAATTATTTGCTTATTAGTAGTTGGAGTATTCTTACAAAATTTTTATACCGAAAGTTTACAGGAAACCGAATTTTTAGTCGCATTACTCCTCTTTGCCATGGGACTACAAAACGGACTCACCGCAAGCATCTCTAATCATGCCATTAAAACCACACATTTAACTGGCTTAACCACAGATCTTGCCATAGTTGTTGCCATGTTTACAAAAAAACAGTACAGAGACGATTTGCAATTACAAAACAAAGCACAACTGCTATTAACCATTTTAGCCTCATATTTAATAGGCGGAATAATCACAGGTTTATTTTACAAATACATTCAAAACAACACCTTTTATGTAGTATGTTTCGTGTTAACCATAACCATACTTTACGATTATTATAAATTAAGCATCGTAAAATTTTACAAAAAAAATTCGCAATCCCATAATACCGCTCTTTAAGACTCCCCTTTGTGGGAGTTTTTTTATAGCGTTACGTTTACAAAAACTCCTATCGTCGTTTTTAAAAACGTCGGGCTTTACGGCCTCGCTCTTTAAACTCCGTTTCACTACGTTTAAAGGAGCTCAAACAAGCCTACAATCCCTAACGCAAACAGCATAAACAAAAAAGGCAATCTTAATAAGATTGCCTTTTTTTATTCTACATAAAACAAATCATTTTTTAAATCCGCTTTATTATACTTTAAATTTTCTGATTTTTCTATTTGATCTGGATACAAAATACCTTCTAAATGATCATATTCGTGTTGACAAATAACGGCTGTGTATCCCTCAATAGTTTCTTCATGAAAATGACCATCCAAATCGTAATACGAAATTGTGATGATTAAACTTCTGTACACCATCCCAGACTGGTTTGGAATAGACAGACATCCCTCCTTACCTAAGCGTTTAACATCGGAGTACCATTTAATTTCTGGATTTATAAAAAACTCAAAAGGAGCTCCCTCTTTATCCATACGTTTAACCCAAAAGGCTTTACGCCCAATTCCTACCTGTGGGGCAGCTATACCTACTCCTTTACTTTTAGGATCGTTTACTGTTGCGAGCATTCGGTCTGCTAAAAGTTTTAAGTTTTTATCTTTTAAATGTATAGGTTCCGTTTTTTGAATTAAGAATGTATAGTCCTCGTCGTTAGTAGTTTGTAACACACGCATAGGTTGTGTTGCATTGCCCGAGGTTATCAACTTTACTTCAGTATCCAAAAATTTTGTAATTTTTACTTGAGATTGCATCTTTAATGTGGTTATGCTTAATATAAGTAGGAATATAAACTTTTTCATTTTACATATATTTTAAACAAATGTACTAGGTAAAAATAAAAAAGCCCAAATAAAGTTGGGCTTTTTTGCTACATTTCTGTAATTATAAATTGACTGCGACGATTTAATTGATGTTCTGCTTCAGTACATTCTACTCCATCAGCACATTTGTTAACTAATTGAGATTCGCCGTATCCGCGACCTGTTAATCTGTTTTTATCAATTCCTTGAGAAATCATCCAAGCTATTGTTGACTTAGCCCTTATGTCTGATAATTTTTCGTTGTAAATTTTAGAAGCACGAGAGTCTGTATGTGATCTAACATCTATTTTCATGCTAGGATACTGTTTCATTACTTCTACAATTTTAGCTAAATCTCTAGCCGCATCCGGTCGGATGTTAGATTTATCTAAATCAAAATAAATAATTTCTATTTTAAATATTTTAGCTAAATCGTCCCCAGGTTTAATAGGAATTTGTGTAGGATCTAAGTTAAGGTGTAAGTTGTTATTTCCGGATGATGGAAATACAACCGGAGTTTCCTTAGTATTGTATCCTGGTTTTTCTGTTTTTACAACATATTTTGTATTTATATCTAATTGCGGAATTTCGAATTGACCCTTGTCATTAGTAGTAACCTCAATTGGATTTTTATATTCCTGATCGTAAATAGTTAATTTAGCATCCGGTATAGGCTCATTCGTATAGGTATCTATTAATGTGCCTGTAACAGCTGTAACTTTATTATTTTTTATAGGTTGATTCTGAATGAATTTATAAATATCATCATTACCTAAACCGCCTTCTCTATTTGATGTTACAAATCCAATCGAATCGTTTTTAATAGCAAATGCAAAATCATCTGCCGTAGAGTTTATTGGTTCTCCAAGGTTTTGAACGTATTTATAGTTTCCGTTAGCATCATGCTGCGCTGCAAAAACATCTAAACCTCCAAGGCCCGGTCGACCATCTGTAGCAAAATACAGTACATTGTTTTGGTCTATGAACGGAAAGGTTTCGCGTCCTTCTGTATTAATTTCGGGACCTAAATTTATAGGCGTTCCAAAACTTCCATCATTTTTAACTTCTACTTTAAAAAGATCCGACTGACCTAATGTCCCCGGCATATCAGACACAAAATATAATGTTATTTGATCTGGACTTAAAACCGGATGTGCACAGTTGTAATTATCGCTATTAAACGGTAGCGCTACTATATTTTGCCATTTGTTGTTTATTAAAGTTGCTTTATAAACTTTTAACAAAACGGTTTTATCCGTATTTGTACCTTTTTTACCGTTAATGTAATTGTTTCGGGTAAAGTACATCGTTGTACCGTCAGCAGTAAAAGCTGGTGTAGCTTCATGAAATTTTGAATCTAAAACAGAGGCAAATTTTTTAGGATTAGCTACCGACCCGTCTTTTGATACATCAGCTTGGTATAAAGTGGTAAAAGACTCCCCTGTCCAGGTATGTACTCTTTTAATTAAATTACTTTTATCTCTAGCAGTTGTAAAAATAATTTTATCTTGATAAAAAGCGGTCCCATAGTCCGAATTTTCAGAATTTATCCCAGAATTCTCTAGCGTGTATCTTCCAGAATTATTATTAATTTCTTGTAAATAATCCGGTTGTTGTACAAATAAATTAGCTCTAGAATCTTGCGCATTACGCTTGTAAAACTCTTGCATCATACGATCCGACAATTCATATTTACCCTCCGACTTTAAGGCTATAGCATATCTAAAATAATATTCTGGAGCTTGATTAGGATATTTATTTATAAGTTGACCGTATGATTGAATTGCTTTGGTATATTGAGCATTAAAATAATACGCATCTCCTAAATGTTGATACAAATCTTGTGATTCGTGACCTTTTTCGACTACTTTTTCATACACCTTAATAGCATCTATATAGGCTAATTGATCGTATTTTTTTGTAGCGGAATTTATTTTATTTTGAGCGAAAATTGAAGAGGTAACCCCAATCCAAAATCCAACAGCTAATAGTATTTTTTTCATTAAAAGAAACGTGGAGTTATTACTTTATTTACTCTGTTTAAGAATTCATAGCGCAGAAAAATTTCGTGAGATCCAGAATTGTAATTGGTCAAACGAGTAGTTTCTGCATCGTAAGCATATCCAATAAATAATTGATCCGAAATTTGAAAACCAGCTATTCCACTTAAAGCTGCGTCCCAACGATAGGCAACTCCTAAAGTAAATTTTTCGTGTAACCAAAAGTTAGCAGAAACATCAACTTGTAAAGGTGCACCAGATACCATTTTAACCATGGCTGCAGGTTTAAATTGTAAATCTGGAGACAGATCAAAAACATGCCCTGCAATGGCATATAAATGCATTTTTTGTGCAGCTGTACTATAGGTGTTGTCGTCGTAATGTTTGGTTTCTAACAAATGAGGTGCAGATACACCAAAATAAGTTTTATCAGAATATAAATATAAACCAGCACCAACGTTTGGACTTATTTTATTTTCGATGTTATTTTGGAAACGTGGATCTGCTTGATTGTAAATATTTAATCTAGTAAAATCTACATCTAACATATTTATAGATCCTTTTAAACCAAAAGCAAGTTTATAGGTTTCGTTAAGATCTATAGCGTAAGATAAATCAACAGAAACTTTGTTGTCTTTAGTTGGACCAATTTTATCACTCACTAACGATACTCCTAATCCTAATTTAGATTCTCCTAAGGGTGTATTTATAGAAAATGAGTTTGTGGTTGGAGCACCACCCATTCCAACCCATTGGGAACGGTGTAATCCAAAAACACTTAGTACACCACGTGATCCCGCATAAGCCGGATTTACATTAATGGTGTTATACATATATTGGGTGTATTGTGGGTCTTGCTGTGCCCAGATAGTATTACAAATTATTATTAAGAAGAAAAGTTTTATAGTTTTTTTTAAGCAGAACATAGTTAAGTATTACACATAATACTTCAAATTAACAAAATTTATAACAACAAAACACATTTACTTTTCAAAACTAATTTTAAAATTAAAATTTTAATTTTACACATATAAAAACTTATTATGAAAAAAATAGTATTTGCC
>CAVBJB010000055.1:0-8825 GCA_963595625.1 Lachnospiraceae bacterium
ACTATATATTTGTTATTTCAATAAAAATTTTAAGAAATATGTCTGTAGAACAATTTTCTGAACATATAAATTCTGGGTATACTTGTAAAAATGAATTTATTACATTGGGAGGTGCAATGCTTAACGGAAAAGCAGTTCCAAACACGCATATAAACATCCCTTTAAAAACAATTAATAGACACGGGTTAATAGCGGGAGCCACTGGAACGGGTAAAACTAAAACCATACAGATTTTTTCTGAACAACTTTCGCAAGCTGGTATCCCGGTACTTATGATGGATATTAAAGGAGACTTTTCTGGAATTGCCATGCCAGGTGTAGAAAATGATTTTATTAAACAACGTCATACCGATATCTCTCTTCCCTATCAAGCGAAAGGTTTTCCTGTTGAATTTTTAACCTTATCCGACCAAAAAGGAGTAAGATTACGTGCTACCGTTACAGAGTTTGGTCCTATCTTATTTTCTAGAATTTTAGACCTAAACGATACTCAAGCCGGTGTTGTGGCGGTTATATTTAAATATTGTGACGATAACAAATTACCCTTAATAGATTTAAAAGACTTTAAGAAAGTATTACAATTTTCAACCGAGGAAGGCAAAAAAGAATTCGAAGCAGAATATGGTAGAATTTCTACAGCTACTACAGGAGCCATCCTTCGTAAAATTATCGAACTAGAGCACCAAGGAGCTACTCAGTTTTTTGGTGAATTATCCTTTGATGTTGATGATTTAATGCGTGTAAACAACGAGGGACAAGGCTACATAAACATCCTACGTTTAACAGATATTCAAGACAAACCAAAACTATTTTCAACATTTATGTTGAGTTTATTGGCAGAAGTTTACCAAACCATGCCAGAGCAAGGAGATAGTGGGCGTCCAGAATTGGTGATTTTTATAGACGAGGCGCATTTAATATTTGATCAAGCATCTAAAGCGCTTCAAGATCAAATAGAAACCATAATAAAACTCATAAGATCTAAAGGAATCGGAATTTATTTTATTACACAAAATCCTACAGATATTCCATCTGGCGTATTGTCTCAATTAGGATTAAAAATTCAGCATGCGCTACGTGCTTTCACAGCTAACGACCGTAAAGCCATTAAGCTAACTGCTGAAAATTATCCGCTAACTGACTACTACAATACAGCCGAGGATTTAACAAAATTAGGTACTGGTGAGGCTTTTGTAACAGCACTTAACGAGAAGGGAATTCCTACTCCACTAGCCGCTTGTTTAATGCGATCTCCTATGAGTAGAATGGACGTTTTAACACAAAATGAGTTAGACTCATTAATAGACAACTCTAAACTTGTAAAAAAATACGCTAAGGAAATAGACAATGAAAGTGCTTTCGAAATACTTACAGAAAAGATAGAAAAAGCAAACCAACAAGCTGAGGAACTTGCTGAAAAACAAGCGGAAGCAAAACAACAAAAACAAGCAAGCAAAACCTCAACAAAAACCGCTAGCCAACCAAGTGCAACCCAAAAAGCAATTATAAAAACAGTAACAAGCGCAACTTTTATACGCGGCGTATTTGGCGTTTTAACTAAAATTTTTGCAGGTAAAAAATAATGAGTAAAAAGTTCACCATACAAACCACGCCATTTGTAGTCCCAACTACAGACGGCAAATTAATCGAGGAGCACCACGGATTAGCAGCCACGCAAAATCCTGAACTATCCATTGCGCACATGATTGCGCCACCCGGTTGGAGCGAACCATTTCAGACCCCAACGTTTACAGAATACACGTACATTATAAAAGGTAAAAAACAATTTATTATAGAGGGCGAAACTGTAATTTTACAGGCCGGACAATCCATAAAAATTGAACCAAATACACGAATTCAGTACTCCAACCCGTTTACAGAGCCGTGCGAATACATCGCCATTTGCACTCCAGCTTTCTCACCAAACGAGGTTAATAGAGAACACGAATAAATCAGAATCCCGAAGCAATTGTTTCGGGATTTTTTTATTTTGAAGCGCTAACTACCCTCGTTACACAAACTATTTCAACCCGCTTTCGCCTCAATCTTTTGCAACGCTACCTTCGAGAGCCTCAGGCACCGTCACAAAAGGATACCGGCTCTATCGGGGCTAGGTATATACATTTTGGCGTTACAGTTTTTTTGATTACAGATTTAAGAGTTCAGATTACAGAAGAAAGAGGAAAGAAGAAAGAAGAAAGAAGAAAGAGAAAAGAGAAAAGATAAATATTAAGGATTAGAGAGAATGAGATAAAATTTTAAACTAAATCTAGCTTCTAATATCTATCTCCTCCATTCTATTTTAAAATTCCTGACTCGTGTTTTCTGATACCTTGCATCTAAATCCTGTTACCTGACCTCTGCCTACTGAGAACTTTAAAAGTGTAATGTGAGAAGATACGAGCCTAGCCCCGATTGTAGCGGCATCCTTTTAGTGCTGGCTTGCCTTTGGCAAGCACTAAAAGATATAGCGAAAAGCGGGCGGTAAAACTCCGTGTAATGCCTTGGATTTAACGCTACAAAAAAAAGCTACCCAAATAAATGGATAGCTTTATAATATATATCGGATTACGATTATAATGCGATAGAGTATTTTGCTTTTTCAGCATCTGTTAACGCTTGGAAACGTGCAGAACATTCAGCAATCATTTCAAGTGCTACGTCTACGTCAGCCCAACCTTGTACGTCAACTTTTTTGTTTTCTAAGTCTTTGTACACTTTGAAGAAATGCTCGATCTCTTTAATTAAGTGTTCATTGATGTCAGAAATGTTGTTTAATTTGTTCATGATTGGATCAGAAACTGGTACACAAATAATTTTTTCATCTGGACCTTTATCGTCAGCCATTTTAAACACAGCAATAGGTTTAACCTCAACTAAACACCCAGGAGTAGAAGGCTCAGTGAAAAGCACTAAAACATCTAATGGGTCACCGTCTAAAGCTAAAGTTTCTGGAATAAAACCATAGTCCGCTGGGTAAAACATTGCAGAATATAACATACGGTCAAAACGAATTCTTTTTTTCTCGAAGTCGTATTCGTATTTGTTTCTACTTCCTCTAGGGATTTCGATTAAAACATCGAAATTTTCAACGTTTGTACTCATTATACTTTTAAATTTATATATTTCTAAATTAAGCGACTGCAAAGGTAATAAATAGATTTAGAAATGAAATCCAAAAGTTCCTTTTATTACAAATTTATTAGCGTCTGGCAAATAGTTGTAAGAACCTCTCCAAGAAAAATCCAAACGGAAGCATTTAAAAATGTTCCCAATTCCGGCGTTATATTCCCAATAAATATCCTCTGGGGCGCGGTATACAAGACCAGATGCATTGATGTCTTTATTGTCTTGGTTTACTTGTCCCCAAACGCCTTTAATTCCGACAATTTCTCGAAGGTTTAAATTTCTTATTCCTGGTATACGAGAGAAAAAACGTCCGTTAAAGTTATGTTCTAGGTGTAAGGATACGTACTCGTCTGCCATGAACTCGTAATAATTCATGTTATTAAAGGTGTTCTCGATCCCAAACCACGATTGGTTCCCTGGGATAACTCCCATTAATCCTAAAGGTACTTGTCCAAATATTTTACCGGCCTCGAAGGTTGATGAAAAACGACCAAATCCTCCAATTAAAATAGGTTGACGGTAATAGAATTGTAGTTTATCGTATTTAAAATCCGACTCAAATACGCCGTTTAAACCTTGTGTTAAGCTTAAAAGTACACGCGGATAATTCCAGTCTACCTCTAAACGTTCGACCCCATGGTTTACCATACGTCGTTTAGGTGTATAATCTATTACGTATTGATTTTCGTATTGTTTAATTTGATTTTTAATTTCACCATCCTCGCCGTAATACGCTAAACTGAATCGGGTGGCGTCTGCAGCTTTAAGGGTTTTATAAGTCATGTTAAACCTAAAGGTTAAGTTTTTAACCGGCTCAAACTCTATACCAGCTGTGGTTAGGTTTATGTTTGTAAGTTTATCATTAACTCCAGATGAAAATAAAGATGACGAGGCAAAACTACGCCCTAAAACATCTTGTGTTGCAGTAAGACTTACTCCCATTTGCTCTACATCCCTACGGTTCCCTGCGTGAACAATAACTCGGTTTTTAGGTTCTAACAATACTTTACCAGAAACTCCGTATTTAAATTTATTGTCTCCAAATCCGTAGGCCCCGTACCCTTGAATTCTCCATTTATCGTTTGGTCCAAAATAGGTTCTCCCTCCTGCTCTAACTCGGATACCCTCGATATCGTTATAACCAAATGTTGAGAAAATTGGTCCAAAGTCCATTTTAAGTTTTGGCAGTTCATAAAAACCAGAAGCTAAAACGGTAGCCACGTTCATGTACATTTTAAATTTGGGTACTGTAGCTAGTGTGTCTAATAAGCCATAAATGTTGGATTCGTCTTTATTTAATTTCTCGAAACGGTTGGCATCCCAATACTCGTCTGATCTTTGGTAGATAGATAAGTCTGGGTTGTAAACTTCTTCTTTATAAAAGTCAGAAGGTTTCTTTTTATTGAATTCATGGTTTTTAAATAGAGTTGTACGTTTACCGTATACCCCTTTAGATGATTCTTTTTTACTTAAGGCAAAATCCGTCATCATGTGATCTCGTTTTAAAAGAAAAACAGAATCGTTTAAAACCTCAAATTCTTGCTCAATGTAAATATCTTTAACCCAGTTAATGTTAGCTGATTTATTAGCTTGTAGGTTTATTTTTTTAATGGCAAAAGTGGTGTCGTTTACCCAAAAATCTCCTTTAAAGGTTAACTCTCCTTTACGGCGCGGATAAAATACAATGTTAAAACATAGTTTGTTGTCTATATACGCAGTATCGGCTAATACATAGTTGTACACATTAATTCCGGTTGTAGAAAGTGGAGATACAAAGTCTTTATCAAAAAACTTAAGGTAGTTTTTATAAATGTCGTAATCTACATATAAGTCTTTTAAGAATCCGTTTACCATGTCTCCGCCCTCACCTAAGGCAGAGTTTTTATTGGCTTTTATAATTTCTTTTTTCTTTGGTAGATTATTGTCTCCATAAACCTCACTTAGCGTTTCATTTATAAAGATTGGAAGATAGGTTTTACCTGTAATACGAGAAGTATCCATACGATCAAAAACAAATTCTAAACCTTTAAAGGCTTTACGTTTCATGAAAGCAGAATCAATTGAATTGATATCAAATTCAATTTTTTCGTATTTATCAAACTTATATTGGTTAAACATGTACAAACCGTTCTTTTTACGGTTTTCCCATATTTTACGAAGAATGTCTAAGGCTGGGTTATTTTTTTTAGAAGTTTTACCTGCGTAAACTTTAACTTCCTCCAGTTGATTGTCCGGTTGTAACTTTATTTTTAAATTAAGGTTAACCCCTGACTTGATTTGGATTTCAGAATTTTTATATCCTACAAAAGATCCTACAAGAGTTGTATAATTGTTTTGAGATTCAAGATAAAATTTACCATTTTCGTCTGCTACAACACCTTCCGTAGATTTTTTAAAATAAATACTAGCATAAGGCACTGGCTGATTAGTATCATCAATAACAACACCACTAACCTTTGTTTGCGCAAAAATTACAATTGATTGTAAAAAAAATAATACACTTAAAAATTTCTTCATAAAATAAAAAAACTTCGTTAGAATTAATTCTCTAACGAAGTTCAAAGATATTTAATATTTTCTTTTTTTTAAGATTTATTTATACATTACCTTTTTAACAGCTTTAACAACATCACTAGCGTTTGGCAACCATTCTTTTAATAATTCTGGAGAGAAAGGTGCTGGAGTATCTGCAGTTGTGATACGCTGAATTGGAGCATCTAAATAATCAAAAGCTTGTTCTTGAACAAAATAGGTAATTTCTGAAGAAACCGATGCAAATGGCCACGCCTCTTCTAAAATAACTAAACGATTTGTTTTTTTAACCGATTTTAAGATTGCATCTTTATCCATTGGACGGATGGTACGTAAATCTATAACCTCACAAGAAATACCTTCTTTTGCTAATTCATCAGCTGCCTTATAAGCCTCTTTAATAATTTTACCAAAAGATACAATTGTTACGTCTTTACCTTCACGCTTAATATCCGCAACTCCTAACGGAATTGTATATTCACCCTCTGGAACCTCGCCTTTATCACCATACATTTGTTCTGACTCCATAAAGATTACAGGGTCGTTATCACGAATAGCAGATTTTAATAATCCTTTTGCATCGTATGGATTTGATGGTACAACCACTTTTAAACCTGGAGTATTTGCATACCAATTCTCGAAAGATTGAGAGTGCGTAGCTGCTAATTGCCCTGCCGATCCCGAAGGTCCACGGAAAACCATAGGCATATTAAATTGTCCTGCAGACATTTGACGCATTTTAGCAGCATTATTAATAATTTGGTCAATTCCAACTAAAGAGAAATTAAAAGTCATAAACTCTATAATTGGTCTTAATCCATTCATTGCAGAACCTACAGCTATCCCAGCAAAACCTAACTCAGCAATTGGAGTATCAATTACACGCTTAGGACCAAATTCATCTAACATTCCTTTAGAGGCTTTGTAAGCACCGTTATATTCAGCAACTTCTTCACCCATTAAATATACTTTATCGTCGCGACGCATTTCTTCACTCATCGCTTCACATATAGCTTCTCTAAATTGTATCGTTCTCATATTGTTTGTTTATCCAAAATTTTGACTAAAGCAAAAATATTAAATTAAATGATTTAAAAAGGATTATTTTATTACAAAACATATAAAAAAGCACAACTAAAACATCAAATAATTAATAGTTTTATAAAATCCATACAAATAAATCAATATAGTGTGTTTTTTAAACACTTTTAATGCAATAAAAAGTCTAATAGAGTAAAAAAATTAAAAAAATAAAATTTTATATGCACGCATAGTATTTATATAATTTTTTTTTTCTACTTTAGTAAAACAAAAATAACAAATAAACAGAACAGACATGAAAATATTGGTTTGCATTAGTAACGTACCAGATACTACATCTAAAATCAACTTTACAAACGGTGATACTGAATTTGACACAAATGGTGTACAATTCGTAATTAATCCAAACGATGAGTTTGGTTTAACAAGAGCTATTTGGTTTAAAGAGAAACAAGGAGCAACAGTACATGTTGTAAATGTGGGTGGACCAGAAACTGAAGCTACAATAAGAAAAGCGTTAGCTATAGGAGCTGATGAGGCAATCAGAGTAAACGCTAACCCTACTGACGGATTTTTTGTTGCAAAACAATTAGCAGAAGTAGTTAAAGAAGGTGGTTACGATTTAGTAATTGCAGGAAAAGAATCATTAGATTATAATGGAGGAATGGTTCCAGGGATGTTAGCTGGAATTTTAGGATATAACTTTGTTAACTCTTGTATTGGTATCGAGGTTGAGGGATCTGCTGCGAAAGTAGTTCGTGAAATCGATGGTGGTAAAGAAACATTAAGCGTAAGCTTACCATTAGTAGTTGGAGGACAAAAAGGAATTGTTGAAGAAAAAGACTTACGTATCCCGAACATGCGCGGAATTATGCAAGCTCGTACTAAAGCTTTAGCTGTTAAAGAACCTGCAGGGGTTGAAGCTAAAACTAAAGTAGTGAAGTTTGAAAAACCAGCACCAAAATCGGCAGTTAAATTAGTAAGTCCAGACAATTTAGATGAATTAGTAAGCTTATTACACAACGAGGCTAAAGTAATCTAATCCCTTTTTAACAATAACTAAAAATACAAATAAAGATATGTCAGTTTTAATATACGCAGAATCTGCAGAAGGAAAAATAAAGAAAGTAGCTTACGAATTAGCGTCTTACGCAAAAAAAGTTGCTGAACAATTAGGTACAACAGTTACAGCTTTAACTATTAACACAGACGATACTGCTGTTTTAGGTAGCTACGGTGTTGATAAAGTTTTAAAAGTAACTAACGGAGATTTAAAAGCATTTAACGCAAAAGCATATGCTGATGTAGTTAAACAAGCGGCTCAAAAAGAAGGATCTAAAGTTGTTTTATTATCATCTACAACAGATTCTTTATACTTAGCACCTTTAGCTGCTATTGCATTAGAGGCTGGTTACGCATCTAACGTAGTAGCTTTACCAGAATCTACATCTCCTTTTGTTGTAAAAAGAAATGCATTTTCTAACAAAGGTTTCAACTTTACATCTGTAGATACAGACGTTAAAGTATTAGCATTAGCTAAAAACTCTTACGGAATTGTTGAAGCATCTGGTGCTGCAACAACTGAGGATTTTGCTCCAGCAGTATCTTTAGACGGAGTTAAAGTAGAAAACGTAGAAAAAGTTACAGGTAAAGTAACTATTGCTGACGCAGAAATTGTAGTATCAGCAGGACGTGGAATGAAAGGACCAGAAAACTGGGGAATGATTGAGGAGTTAGCAGAAGTTTTAGGAGCTGCAACAGCATGTTCTAAACCAGTTTCTGATTTAGATTGGAGACCTCACTCTGAACACGTAGGACAAACTGGTAAACCTGTAGCCTCAAACTTATACATTGCTGTAGGGATCTCAGGAGCTATCCAACACATTGCAGGTATCAACTCATCTAAAGTAAAAGTTGTAATTAACTCTGATCCAGAAGCACCTTTCTTTAAAGTAGCGGATTACGGAGTTGTAGGAGATGCCTTTACAATTGTTCCAGAATTAATTAAAAAATTAAAAGAATTTAAAGCTGCTAACAACTAACTAGCAAATTTTAATTCTAAATAATAAACATATTTTAAAGAGTTACTTGTATAATTTTTATATTTGCAAGTAACTCTTTTA
>CAVBJB010000056.1:0-8816 GCA_963595625.1 Lachnospiraceae bacterium
TTACGATATAAGAATTGTAATATTATAAACTTTAATTATATATATTCTATTATTTGTAATCTATGCTCTTTTATCTATACTCTAATCTCTATATTCTTTTTCAGCATTAGACTTTAGGCCTTCGACTTCCTGCGTTAGGGATTGGAGCGGCATCCTTTTGTTGGTGGCTGAGGTTCTCGAAGCCTAAACAAAAGATACAGCGTAAAGCCCGACCTGTAGAAAACGACGATAGGAGTTTTTGTACAGGTAACGCCATAAAAAAAACTACACCTTTGCAGATGTAGTTTGTGTTTTAAATATCAAAGTATTTGCGTAATAAATTCTTTTCTCCGGCGATCCAAAGTTCGTCGTGTGCCCTTAAAACCACATCCGATTCTGGATTTAAAATTCGGCATTCTGGGCGGTCTATACAAATTACAAGTCCTTTGGTAAGCTCCCTTAAATTAGATTCTTTAATGGTTTGATCGATAAAATCAGGGTTGTAAAGGGTGTACTTTTGTAGGACAATTTCGTCGTATTCGTAATCGGTTTGTAAGGAAAGTTCTGCAAAATCTAAGTATTTTTTAAAGTTTAGGGTTTGCTCGTCTGTCCCAACAATACTGATGATGTCACCTGGGAAGAGTCTTTCTGATTTTTGAGGGACAAAAATATTGATTTCGTCTCTTTTAATTTTTACGATGTTTATACCTAGAGTTTCTCTTAGTTTTAACTCTTCGAGCGTTTTACCTACTATTCCAGCGGTTTTTGATATCTCGAAGTTGGTTAAATGGCCATCGTAAAAATCGAGTTTTTGTGGTTCAAAAGTTGCTTTTTGGCTGTCTATAACTTCTTTTTCATTAAAATTTGCAAGGAAATGGGTTTCTAACACTTCGTATTGTCTAACAATTTTATTTTTAAATACGCCCACTAACGCAAATACAATAAAGAAGGTAATTAAGGCTATAAATGGCGAAAAATAGATATTTAGTAATACCAGCATAAAGATAATTACTATGGCTACGCGAGCTAAACGTGTAATTAATATGGGGGTTTTGTATTTTTTTTCTTTTCGCAGCGGCTCAATGATTTTAGCATTAAATGGCTTAAATCCAATGGCATAACAGAACGGTAGAATTAAAATAAGCGAGGTAAATGCGGCTATTAAGTTGCCAAATTTACTGTCACTTACTTTTGGGTAAATGTATATATTACTGATTAATAGCATTGCTATGGCTATTACCGAGTTTAATACGATTTGTGTTAAGTTGTTGCGAACAAATTTTTGCCAATTGCTGGTTACTTTTATACTTTGTGAGTTATGACTGTAATTTTCTATAGCTATTTTAGCTCTTAGCGGTAAGATTTTGTCTAACCAAATATAAACGCTTTCTGAGGATTTTATCATGAAAGGCGTTGTAAAGGTGGTCACTGCCGAAACTGCAACTACGATAGGATATAAAAAATCTGAGGTTACTCCTAAAGTCATCCCTAAGGTGGCGATGATGAAAGAGAACTCACCAATTTGAGCCAAACTCATACCTGCCTGTACGGATTGTTTTAAAGGTTGACCAGATACTAATGCTCCTAAAGCTGTAAAAAGGGTTTTACCAAAAATGGTTATTAAGGTAATAACAAATACAGGTAAGACATATTCTACTAACGTTGACGGGTTGATTAACATCCCTACAGATACAAAAAATACGGCTCCAAAAAGGTCTTTTACGGGCTGTATTAAATGTTCAATTTTTTCTGCATAGGTGGTTTCTGCTAAAATAGAACCCATGATAAATGCTCCTAAAGCAGGAGAAAATCCGGCTTTAGTAGCTAAAATAACCATTCCTAAACATAATGCTAAGGATACAATTAATAAAGTCTCTTGAGAAAATAGATTTTTTGATTTTTTTAATAGGGTAGGGATGATAAAGATTCCGGCTAAGAACCATAGTATTAAAAAGAAACCTAATTTACCGGCCGAAATGATAAGATCTGTTCCAGAAAAGTTTTGTGAAACTGCTATAGTTGAAAGTAACACCATTAATAAAATGGCAACAATATCTTCAACAATTAAAGCTCCAAAAACAATTCCCGCAAACTTTTTACCTTTAACATTAAGTTCGTCAAAAGCTCTTAAAATAATTGTGGTACTGGACATGGATAAAATGGCTCCTAAAAAAAGGGCATTCATGGTGCTCCATCCCAAACCTTTACCGCAGAGAAATCCTATAAAAATCATGGCTACAATTTGTACAGAAGCGGTTATGGAGGCAGTACCACCAACTTTCATTAATTTTTTAAAACTGAACTCAAGACCTAAACTAAAAAGCAAGAAAATCACCCCAATTTCTGCCCAAACTTTTATACCTTCAGTGTCTGTGATGGTTGGGAAAAGATCAAAGTGATTTCCTGCTAAAAATCCAGCCACTAAATAACCAAGCACTAAGGGTTGTTTTAACTTTTTAAAAAGTAATACTGAAACCCCTGCCGTCATTAATATTAAACCTAAATCAGAAATTAAAGGATATAAATGATGTGATGCATCGGCGGTTACTAAGGCTGTAATCATATGTTTTTATGTTTTAAACGTTTATTCCTAAATAAGTTGTAGGGCTTATTTGTAATAATTCTGTTTTTATAGCGTCTGATACGTCTAAGTTGTTGATAAACTCTTGGATTGAAGCTTTTGTGATGACAGAATTTGTTCTTGTTAAATCTTTTAAAGCCTCGTATGGGTTAGGGTAGGCTTCTCGTCTTAAAATTGTTTGAATGGCCTCTGCAACTACTGCCCAATTGTTTTCTAAATCTTCAACAAATTTGGCTTCGTTTAGTAAAAGTTTATTTAAACCTTTAAGGGTAGCCTCAAAAGCTATAATTGTATGACCAAAAGGAACACCTACATTTCTTAAAACAGTTGAGTCTGTTAAATCTCTTTGTAATCTAGAAATAGGAAGTTTAGCAGATAAATGTTCTAAAATAGCATTTGCGATACCTAAGTTACCTTCTGAATTTTCAAAATCAATAGGATTTACTTTATGAGGCATTGCAGATGAACCAATTTCTCCGGCTTTAATTTTTTGTTTGAAATATTCCATCGAAACATAAGTCCAGATGTCGCGGTCTAAATCTATTAAAATGGTGTTTATACGTTTTAATCCGTCAAAAAATGCAGAAAAATGATCGTAATGTTCAATTTGAGTCGTAGGGAATGAGTGGTGTAAACCTAAATATTCTTCAACGAATTTTGTACCAAAAGCTTTCCAGTCTATAGTTGGGTAAGCTACATAGTGTGCGTTGTAGTTTCCTGTAGCTCCACCAAATTTAGCCGCAAAAGGTACATTGAATAATAAACGGATTTGTTGTTCTAATCGTTCAACAAAAACTAAAATTTCTTTTCCTAAACGTGTAGGAGATGCTGGTTGACCATGTGTTCTAGCTAATAATGGTACATCTTTCCACTCTATAGCTAACTCTTTTAACTTAGCAATAACTTTAGTTAAGGTTGGCATGTAAACATTCTCAAATGCCTCTTTTGTAGATAACGGAATTGCCGTGTTATTAATATCTTGAGAGGTTAATCCAAAATGGATAAACTCTTTGTATGCTGATAAGTTAAGTTTTTCGAATTCTTTTTTTACGAAATACTCTACTGCTTTTACGTCGTGATTGGTTGTTTTTTCAGTGTCTTTGATCCATAATGCATCCTCAGTACTGAAATTTTGATATATAGCTCTTAAACTAGGAAAAACATCTTTAGTAACTGTAGCTAATTGTGGAACTCCTTGTTCGCAAAGTGCGATAAAGTATTCTATTTCGACTAGAACTCTGTATTTAATTAAAGCCTCTTCCGAAAAATAGTTAGCTAAAGATTCAGTTTTACTTCTATATCTACCGTCGATAGGAGATATAGCGTTTAATTCATTTAATTGCATTTGTTGTTGTGTTATTTATGAAGTTTCACAAATATAGTGTTTTTAGTACGTTTTTAAAAGTTGAATGCTAGGTATTGTTATGCTATTTCTATTAATTTTTGCTTGATAGAGGCTAAACCCTCTGAGGCTGTTTTTGCAATTGTATGTATTCTAGAATCTTCTAACACATCTTGAGATGGGTTGGAATCGATGTATATAACTGGTGTATTTTCTGGTGCATAATGATAAAGACCTGCAGCAGGATACACTTGTAAAGAGGTTCCAATAATTAAAAAAATATGTGCAGTTGTTGCAATTTCTTTTGCTTTTGAGAATAAGGGTATGTCTTCCCCAAACCAAACGATATGCGGACGTAAGACACTGCCGTTATGGGTATCGTTACAGCTTAAGTCTTTATCCCATTCTAAAATAGAATCAGGGTTGTTAACTTCTCTAACTTTATTTAATTCGCCATGTAAATGTAGTACATTGTTGCTGCCCGCACGTTCATGCAAATTATCTACGTTTTGAGTAATAATTGTAAGATTGTAGTATTTCTCTAATTCTGCTAACATTAAATGTGCAGGATTTGGATTTACGGTCTTTAATTGAGCTCTCCTAATGTTGTAGAAATTGTTTACTAATTCAGGATTTGCTTGCCAACCTTCTGGCGATGCAACTTCCATTATATTGTGTCCTTCCCATAAACCATTAGCGTCTCTAAAAGTTGAAATACCACTTTCAGCGCTAATTCCGGCACCCGTTAATACAACTAAATTTTTCATACCCTTATTTATTGGTTATCTTTGTGTAAATTAATAATAAATGTTTGATTATTTATGTATAATTTATTTGAGGATGAAGAATATTTGGCCTATTTGGAAGAATTTATAACGGAAAATAGAAAAAATAATTTTGATAGAGTTTTAAAAAATAGAACGAATTATTTTACGGTAGCCGTTGAAGATTTATTCCAACTCCATAATACCAGTGCGGTTATGCGTAGCTGTGAGGTTTTTGGAATACAAGAATTACATGTAGTAGAAGAAAAGTTTGGAAAAACTATAGATAAAGAAATTGCACTTGGAGCAGAAAAATGGGTTGACATTCACCGATACAAATCTAACCAAAGTTGTATAGATGAGTTAAAATCTAGGGGGTACCAAATTGTAGCAACAACGCCTCATGATAACGATTGTACCTTGGATACGTTTGATTTTAGTAAACCATCTGCTTTCTTTTTTGGAACGGAACGTTTAGGTTTATCTCAAGAAGTTTTGGATCAAGCAGATTGTTATCTAAAAATTCCAATGGTAGGTTTTACAGAGAGTTTAAATATATCAGTATCTGCGGCCATTATTATTCAGTATGTTACTAATGCTTTGAGACAATCTGATATTGATTGGAAGTTAAAAGAGAATGAAATTTTAGCAAAAAAAATTGATTGGGCTCGTAAATCAATAAAAGATATCGACTTTATAACTCAAAACTATTTGAAGAAAAAAAACTCGGAAATTTAAATTTCCGAGTTTTTTATTTTTTATCTAAAAATCTGTAATCTTCATAACAACTTTTTATAGCATCCATAATTTGCAAATCAGTTGCTGTGTCAATAAAAGTTTTAGAATATTCACATCTTTGGAGGATATCGTTTATATCTTTTTTTGTAATATTTAAAAGTGCGCAAACCATTTCTCTATCATATTTAATAGCTAATGAGTTTCTTACACTTTCATCTTCTTTTACTTTTCGGAGTTTTTTCATCTCCTTATTTTTTTTGGAAAAAGTGTTGTATAAAGCATCCGCAGGATTAGCAAAACCACCTAAAACACTGTTTGCTAATTTAGATCCATCGTTGGCTTCATAGCCATAATTAAGCCCAGTTATATTTAATCTATAATTTTCATTAAGCTTAACTAATTTATTATCGACTTCTAAAACTCCAGTCAATTGGTATTTATGAATTACCAATTCTTCAAGGGCATTAGCTTTTTCAATAATCTTGATTTTAAAGTCGCTTCTAGATTTAATCCAGTCTGCTGGAACTCTAATTTTTATAGATTGATAACCCACAAAGGATACGTGTAATGTATCATTCACAGAAGCTGATATTTCAAATCTACCTAAATCATCAGTAACAGAACCTTTAACGGTATTTAAATTAATAACATTTGCATTAGAAATGGGTAATTGTGTAAATTCGTCTACCACACTACCTTTTAGTAAAACAGGTTCTTCCTGAGCTAAGACTTGGTTGGTTTGAAATAGCATCAATAAAAAAACTACAAAATATTTCATACATTTATAATATGGCTTAAATGTAGGGTATATTTTGTAGTTTTAAAATTTTATTTAAAGAAAATTAACTAAAAAGATTAATTTCTTCTTCTTCTATTTGCAGAAGCTTCATTATCAGTTCTTCTCGGTCTGCGCTCATTTCTAGGCGCTCGATCGTCTCTTCTATCAGAACGAGAATCGCTCGATCTTTCACCTCTTGGAGCTCTATCAAAACGATCATTTCTTGGTCCTCTGTCTGATCTTTCAGATCTTTCTCCTCTTCTTTCAAAAGGTTTACGATCACCACCACGACCGTTATGGTCACGACGTCTTGAATTAGAGGTACCGTCGTTTTTAGATATTTCTACATTAATACGACGACCGTTGTGTTCGTAGCCGTTTAAGATAGACATTACTTTATCAGCATGTTCAGCATCAGTGTTAAAGAAAGAGAATCCTTCTTTTACATCAACTTTGAATAAATCATCACGTCCAAGATCTAAAGTTTCACGTAAGAAGTCTTTTAATGACATCCAATCGAAATTGTCTTTTTGCCCAACGTTAATAAAGTAACGTACAGCACCATCTGTTGGAACAGAAGCAGGTTTGCGTTCACGATCACGATCAGATGATTGAGAGGTTAAATCACGAGAATTTCTGTAATAAGAGATAAAACGATTAAACTCTAAAGAAACTAACTTTTTAACCACATCCTCTTTAGTTAAATCAGCTAAAACATCATTTATTGCAGGTAAATACTGATCAATTTCAGCATCTACTTCAACATTTTTAATTTTATTAGCTAAGTGAATTAACTGAGTTTCACAGATTTCAGATCCAGAAGGGATTTGTTTCTCTGCGAATTTATTTTTCATGATACGCTCAATTTGACTGATTTTACGAATTTCAGATTTCGTAATAATAATCATTGATGTACCTGTTTTACCTGCACGTCCTGTACGACCTGAACGGTGCGTATAAGTTTCAACTTCGTCAGGTAATTGGTAGTTGATTACGTGTGTTACATCATCAACGTCAATACCACGTGCAGCTACGTCTGTAGCAACTAACATTTGAATCTGACGTCCACGGAAAGATTTCATAACGCCATCACGTTGAGCTTGAGATAAATCTCCGTGTAATGCAGCAGCGTTGTATCCATCTTCAACTAATTTTTCTGCAACTTGTTGAGTGTCACGTTTAGTACGACAAAAGATTACAGAGAAAATGTCTGGATTAGCATCTGCTAAACGTTTTAAAGCAGCGTAACGATCACGAGCATTAACTACGTAAAATTCGTGTGTTACACTTGTATTACCTTGGTTTTTATGACCTACTGTAATTTCAGTTGGATTAGTCATAAAGTCTTTCGCAATTCTTGCAACCTCTTGAGGCATTGTAGCAGAGAATAACCATGTAAATTTATTTTCTGGCGTGTGAGATAAAATAGATCGGATGTCTTCATAGAATCCCATATTTAACATTTCATCCGCCTCATCAAGAACGCAATAGTTGATATTTTCGATATTAACCATACCGCGGTTAATCATGTCTTGCATTCTACCTGGTGTAGCCACAATAATTTGTGCACCTCTTTTAACATCGCGAGCTTGATCATTAATGCTCGCTCCCCCATATACCGCAACTGTATTTAACCCTTTAACGTATTTTGAGTAATGTTTAATCTCGTTAGTGATTTGTAAACATAACTCGCGTGTAGGTGATAAAATTAAAGCTTGTGTCCCTCTGTTGTCCGCATCAATTTTTTGGATAAGCGGGAATCCAAATGCCGCTGTTTTTCCTGTCCCTGTTTGCGCTAGAGCAACAATGTCGATATCGTTTTCCAATAATAGGGGAATCGCTTTTTGTTGTACTTCTGACGGATTTTCAAATCCTAGATCTTTAATCGCCAGCAGTAGCGATTCATTTAATCCTAATTGTTCAAAATTATTCATTCGATATTTTTAATAAAGTGCAAAGGTAGTGCGAATTAATGAGAATTACTAGCATTGTTTGATTTTTTATAATTCTCTTAATTACTCATTTACAGTGTTTTGTTGTTTTAAAAAGTCGATTAATAACTTAACAGCTTGCCCTCTATGGCTTATTAACGACTTTTCATGGATTTCCATTTCTGCAAAGGTTTTTGTGTATCCATTAGGTATAAATATAGGATCGTATCCAAATCCTTTGTCTCCTATAGGTTTTGTTGTAATTTCACCATCGATTATTCCTTCAAAATTATAATTCTTACCATTAAAATTTAATGAAATTACGGTTTTAAAATGAGCCTTTCTGTTTTCTGAATTATCTAGATTTTTTAATACAAGTTTTAAGTTGTTGTTGTCATTTTTAGGTTCACCAGCATAACGTGCAGAATATACGCCAGGTGCCCCGTTTAAAGCATCAATTAGTAAACCACTATCATCTGCAAAGCAATCTATACCATACTTATTTTTGATAAAATCTGCCTTAAGCTTAGCATTACCTTCAATTGTGTCTTCCGTTTCCTCTATATCCTCATGAAAATTAATATCTGTTAAGGATAAAACCTCTATAAAACCTTCTAGTAAGGATTTAATTTCTCTAACTTTATTTTGATTATGTGAGGCAAATACTATTTTTTTCATATTAAAAAGATGGTGATTTTTGATA
>CAVBJB010000057.1:0-8696 GCA_963595625.1 Lachnospiraceae bacterium
ATTATAGAGCCTTCCTTAACATTTGGTAGTACGAATTTCTTTGTTTTCCAATTATCGTTTTCTTTGACAGTGAATTCTTCCGATGATTTCATTTTAGTCTTTTCGATCTGCCCATTAACTAAATTATAGGTTATAGCTGAAGATACAGAAACTGTTTCTGATTTACTTCTGTCATTAAAATATGGTATAACAACATTGGCAAAACTAAAACCTTCTTTTTTATAAACTTTAATTTTAGTAGAGGTTTCTAAAACATTTACATAGCCGTATGTAGGGTCTGAATAAAAATAAGAACTTGCTGTTTTAAAGATTACTTCGGCTACAGCTGATGTATCAATTGTAGATTGTTTTCTCTCTAACTCTTCAATAGTAACTTTTCCTAAATCTTGAGCGAAAGAGGATTGTAGGCTAATAAAGAAAATAAATAGTAGGGTTAAATTTTTTTTCATTTTATATTTTATAAGTTAGTTTAGCTGATTCAATTAATGATATTTCCTCGTAAAATTTTCGTAAGGCTTCGTATTTATCTTTCGAGAAATATCCTCCTTTATCAATAAATGTTCTCTTTAAAAGGATTGAATTGTTTTGATTGGATATAGATAGATTATATTCTCCAAATTCTGATTTTACTGTTTTGCTTTCAGGAACAAAAGTTATAATTGCTCCTACAGGTAACTCAATTGTAAACTCAGTTTCATGTGTGGTTCCTCTACCTAAATAAAAGTCACTCTCTCTGTTTTTATACGTTTTAAGGTTGTATAAAATTGGATTTACAATATTTAATGGAATAATATATTGATTCCCCATAACTTTAATAAAAGGTTTTGTTTTTAAAGTTATATCCTCTTTATACACAATTGCATCTTTATTGTCCTGAAAATTGTAAGTAATATGATCTATATTTTTTAAAAGACTATATCTTGATTTTAAAGATGCATTTTGTTTGTCTTTTTCTAGTAAATAAAACTCATTGTAGTTTTCATATTCTATACCATAATACGAATTAGAAAAAGAAGTTTCAACAGAACCTTGAAGATCAAAAACTAATTTACCTTTTGTAATTTCCTTATTTAAAGAGGAATCTGATGCAGGAGTTTTATATATTATTGCACCATCTGGTTTAATAATGATTACATTTCTATTATCCGTAAAATCCCCTTGGTACGCAAATGGATTTGTTTGTGAGGTACATTCTAAAAATTTATACTCTGAACCATAAGGTAAAGCCAAAATCATATGATTACCTTGTACACTTACTAAATCCTCCCTAATATCTTCTAATGTATTTCCAGCTTTAACAATTGTTACAAAAGATTCAACATCTGCAGCTTTTAATAAAGCCATCATATAGTTAGATAATGCTTTACAATCTCCAATACCCTTTTGATCCACGTATTTTGCAGGAAAGGGTTTAAATCCCCCGACTCCTAATTGCACAGATATATAACGAGTCTTGGATTGCATATACTCGTACAAAATTTTTGCTTTTTGTAAAGGATCAGAAATGTTTTGAGTAAGTTCCTTTACCTTTTGTACTGTTTGAGGGAGTAATTCCTGTTGATTTAAAATGAAATTTTTATGGTACCATACACCAAAATCTTTCCATGTGGCAACTTCACCGTTAACACCTTCTAAATTAAACTTTTGCAAACCAAATTGAGCATATGGATTATTTTTTTTGTACTCCACAGCTAATTGTTCTCGCTCTTTAAATTTTAAATTTGTGACTTTATAATTTATAGAATTACTGTTTTTTGTAACCTCTATGGGTTGATTTACAAAATTATGTTCTAAGCTTTTTAATCCGAGATTTTCTGGAAAATTTATTGTATAGTTATATGAAATTACATTTTCAAACGTATGATTTAAAGGATAGAAACCAGGAATTTGAGCTGTGTTAGATGTTGTATATTCATATGAATATTCTGCAATAAAAGGATATGAAGAAAGATGTTGATAATCTAGAGACTTAACTCTTGAATCTGTAACTACTGAGAAACCATCATTAGCATTACTGTCTTTAAAGTCTTTTTCCTTAAAAACTTTTAATGGTTTAGCTTGCGTGGTTAAGAAAATTTGAAGTTGTAGATTTTTAATTTTAGTGTTTGGATCATAATATAGATATGAATCTAAATTTCTTAAACCTAATTCATTTAAAATTAAAACACGTTTATTTTCTTTAACATTCATAGAATTTTGAGACGTAACATCTATTTTATGTTCTTGTTTCAAAACTATAGAATTTACATTTTCAAAGAAGTCATTTTTTTTTAACTCCTCGATATTATCATTTTGAGCTTGTAAACTAAAAGTAAAGTAACCCAAGATGATTAAAAATTTCATCTTCATTTTTTTAGTATTAGTTAGTTAGTTGGCTAATTTTTATTCTTTATTTTTAGAATCTATAAAGATTGTAACTGGACCATCGTTTAAAAGCGATACTTTCATATCTGCTCCAAATTGTCCGGTTTTAATCTCTTGTCCTAAATCGTTTTGTAGTTGTTTTACAAAACTTTCGTATAAAGGTATTGCAACATCTGGCTTAGATGCTTTTATGTAAGAAGGTCTATTCCCTTTTTTAGTTGCTGCGTGTAGGGTAAATTGGCTCACAACAAGAATTTCTCCTTTAATATCTTTGACCGAAAGATTCATTACATCATTCTCATCACCAAAAATTCTAAGGTTAACGATTTTATTTGTTAACCACGTAATATCTTCTAGAGAATCTGCATCTTCTATTCCTACTAAAATCAGTAAACCTTGATTAATTTGAGAAAAAACAGCATTATTTATAGTTACCGATGCCTGTGTAACACGTTGTAAAATCACTCTCATTATTCTAAACCTTCGCGTTTTGGGTCATTATAAATATCTGTGCGGTAATGATTTTGCTCTTCATCACCTTCTAATATCTGAATATAGCTACGGTATCTAGACCAGGAAATTTCATCATTATCTAATGCTTCTTTAACAGCGCATTGTGGTTCCTCTTTATGTAAACAGTTATTAAATTTACATTGATCTTTTAATGCAAAAAACTCAGGGAAATAATCTGTTACTTCAGTTTTATCCATATCAACAATACCAAAACCTCTGATTCCGGGAGTGTCTATAATTTTAGCATCAAAAGATAAATCAAACATCTCGGCAAAGGTTGTGGTATGTTGCCCTTGCTGATGCTGTTCTGAAATTTCTTTGGTTTTAAGGTTTAATCCCGGTTCAAGAGCATTGACTAAAGTTGATTTACCAACTCCAGAGTGCCCTGTAAACATAGATACTTTATTCAGCATCAGTTGTTTTAGCTCATCTAAACCTTTACCAGTTGCAGCAGATACGCGTAAGCATTTATATCCTATTTGTGAATAAATGTGTTGAAGAAATAATTGATCGTCTAAAGCTGCATCATCCAAAGTGTCGATTTTATTGAAAACTAAAATTGCCTCGATTCCGTAAGCTTCAGCAGTAATTAAAAATCGATCAATAAAGCTTGTAGTGGTAACTGGATTATTTATAGTAACTAAAATAAACATTTGGTCTACGTTAGATGCTATAATATGTACTTGTTTAGAAAGGTTTACTGATTTACGTACAATATAATTACGTCGGTCTGCTATTGCGGTAATAATTCCCGTAACAACATCCGACGTAGTATCTAATTCATATGTAACATGGTCACCAACCGCTATAGGATTGGTACTTTTTATACCTTTTATTCTAAATTTTCCTTTTATACGACATTCCACAAATTCTCCAGAATCAGTTTTAACCGTATACCAACTACCTGTTGACTTATAAACAATTCCATTCATAAGGCAAAGATACTTTTTTTTAAATTTAGAATTATACTTTTAATGTATTACGTTGTATTATATTATGTACATCGTAATATAAATCATTCATTTTATGACGCTGTTTTTTATCAATTTTATCAAAAGGAATCATTACAATTCTGCCAATGTTAAGATTAAGAACAATACCTTTTTCATTTTTTTCTATTTCAGAAATGGTTTTAATTTTTATGCTAATAGGGACAAAATATTCATACAAAACAATTTTGTTTTTATCTGCTCTAACATAAAAGCCAGTTATTCCAAAGAAGTTTAATGTTAGAAAAAAACAACCTAACACGAGTCCTAAATAAAAAAACACATTAAAGTGATGATTTATATAAAGATAAAATGGATGTAACAGACTTAAAACCCCTAATAAGTCTGTTACTTTAAAATTTAATTTACTCCCTTTAATTCTATGGTACATACTAATTTTTATAGTGTATAATTAAAAATACAAAATAAGATAAATTTTACAAAAAATTAACAAATTTAAAATTATATTTTATTCACTATTTTTTCTTGATGCGCTATACTTTCTTGATGAATGGATTTAAATAAATTGGTAATGAATTCTATGCTTAAACCTTTAGAAGTTCCTTCTTTAATTAATTTATCTAAAATATTTTTCCATCTATCACTTTGTAAAACTGAAACGTTATGTTCCTTTTTAAGTTTTCCTATTTCATCAGCAATTTGCATACGTTTCACTAAAACATCCACAAGCTTAGCATCAGCTTCGTCAATTTGTAAACGCAAATTGCTTAATTTATGATTGTATACTTCAGAGGGATCAGTTTCTTTTCTAATTTTTAAATCCTCAAAAATTTGTTTTAAAGCGTCTGGAGTAACTTGTTGTGCAGCATCACTCCACGCATTATCTGGATCAATATGTGTTTCAATAATTAAACCATCAAAATTTAAATTTAAGGCTTGTTGAGAAACTTCTAAAATCATGTCGCGTTTACCGGTAATATGTGAGGGGTCACAGATTAAAGGCAGATCCGGAAATTTATTTTGAAGTTCAATTGGGATTTGCCATTCAGGAATATTACGATATTTTGTTTTTTCGTAAGTTGAAAACCCTCTGTGAATAACCCCTAATTTTTCGATATTTGCATTATACAAACGCTCAATTCCGCCTAACCAAAGTGATAAATCAGGATTTACGGGATTTTTAATTAAAACAATTTTGTCCGTTCCTTGTAAAGCGTCAGCAATTTCTTGTACTGCAAAAGGGTTTGCAGTGGTACGCGCTCCTATCCATAAAACATCAACGTCATATTCTAGAGCTAATTTTACGTGGTTTGCCGTTGCAACTTCTGTAGCAATTAATAATCCTGTTTCCTGCTTTGCTTTTTTTAACCACTTTAAACCAATTTCTCCAACTCCTTCAAAACCTCCTGGTCTGGTTCTAGGTTTCCAAATTCCTGCACGAAAAATACTTACATCAGAATTTTTTAATTCGTGAGCAATTTTTAATACTTGATCTTCTGTTTCTGCACTACATGGTCCAGCAATAACTAAAGGATGAGATAAGTTAAAAGCATCTAACCATGTTCTTAATTTTGGTGTATTTTCCATTATATTTTAACTGATGTATTTTATTAATTAATTATGTAAAACATCTTGACTTTGTTTTACACGATTTATAGCTTCGTCTATTAAATCTTCGGGTACGCACAAAGAAAACCGTATGTATTGATTTCCGTTACTTCCAAAAATAGAACCTGGAGTTATAAATAAATCATTATTTTGTAATTGCTCGTCAATAACTTCTTCAGAAGTTTTACTATCTAAAGGTAGTTTAGCCCAAACAAACATTCCAACACTTTTATCATCTATTTCACAATTTAAAAGTTGAGCTAAAATTTCGATTTTATTTTTTCTTTTTAAATAAATCTTATTTTGCTCATCTAGCCATGTTTGAGGTAAATTTAAGGCTTGAATAGCGCCTTTTTGGATTCCGTAAAACATGCCACTATCCATATTCGATTTTATTTTTAGTATAGCATTAATGTAAGTACTATTACCTAAAACCATCCCCACACGCCAACCCGAAAGATTAAATGTTTTGGATAACGAATTTAGTTCTATCGCTACCTCCTTAGCTCCCTCAACTTCTAATATAGAGATTGGATTTGAGTTTAGAATAAAACTATACGGATTATCATTTACTAATAGTATATTTTTAGCTTTTGCAAAAGCAACTAGCTTTTTATAAAGTTCCAAACTACCCGCAGCACCTGTAGGCATATTAGGATAATTAGTAAACATCATTTTTACACCTGATAAATTTAAAGATTCTAAAACTTTAAAATCCGGTTCCCAATGTGTTTGTTCTGTTAAATCATAATAAACTTCTTGAGCACCTACAATTTTAAGTACCGAACTATAGGTAGGATATCCAGGATTTGGAACCAAAACTTTATCCCCAGGATTTAAAAATGCTAAAGCAATATGCATAATCCCCTCCTTAGAACCCATTAGAGGTAAAATTTCGTTAGTCGGATTTACCTCAACCCTATACTTATTTTTATAAAAATCAGATATAGCAGTGCGAAATTCTAAAAGTCCTTGATAAGATTGGTATTGATGGGCTTTTTCGTCTTTTAAAGATTCTGTTAAGGCAGTTATAACACTTTGATGCGGAATTAAATCAGGGCTTCCAATCCCCAAATTAATTACTTTTTTTCCTTCTGCGATACGGGCAGCAACTTCACGTAATTTAACAGAAAAGTAATATTCTTTTGTATTTAGTAATCGATCAGCTAACGTTATCATACCCATGCATTTTTATATTCTCCTAAAACTTTTAAATCCTCTGCCATAATAGCTAACATACGCTTTGCCTTTAAATAATCCTCATAATCATCAAAAGTAACGTCCACAAAAAAAGAATATTTCCAAGGCGTTTCTATAATAGGTAAAGATTGAATTCGAGTTAAATTTAAATTACACGAATGCATCACATTTAAAACCGTTGCCAAACTCCCGTTGGTATGATCTAAAATAAATTTTAAGGATGCTTTATTGCAAGATTTTATATCTACGACAGCATGCTTTGTTTTTAAAATTACAAAGCGAGTTACATTATTTTTTATAGATTGAATATTTTCTCCAATAATGCTTAAATCATATAAATGAGCAGCACCCTTGCTTGCAATTGCACCAATACCTAACAAATTATTTTCTTTAATGCGGCGAGCAGTTTCCGCTGTATCCGCATCTTCCACCAATTTAATATGTGGGTATTGTGCAAAAAAGTCTTGACATTGTAATAAGGCTATAGGATGAGAATGGACCTCTTTAATATCCTCTATATTTTGACCAGGTAAAACCATTAAATTTTGATTTATGGCTAAATAATGTTCCCCTACAATATTTAAATTATGCGTATCTATTAAAGCATGGTTAGGCAGAATAGAACCCGCAATAGAGTTCTCTAATGCCATTATACCAATGCTTGATTTTTTTGTAAGTAGGCTATTTACCAAAGCCGGAAAAGACATGCATTCATCTAACCCATCATAATTTTTAAAATATTCATTAGCCACTTGGTGGTGAAATGATCCTTTAATCCCCTGAATAGCAATTTTTGTTTCCATACGTTTTTTGGCAAAAAAAAATCCCGAAGCTACAAGCTACGGGATTTGTTATATCGATTAATTAATTTAATTACTCATGTATAGACATACAACAAATCCCCTCTCTGTTCCAAAAGAAGAAAAAGTTGTAAAAAAAAGTAGCAGATAAATTCATGCTCATGCTTTGGTGTCTATTTTTATTTAGTATCTAACAAATGTAGAAAATTATCTTTTACAAAAACAAGAAAAAAAATTAATTTTTATAAAAACTTTAATTACTACCTTTGCTTAAACTGAATTTTTGAAAATGTCTATAGAAGTTAAAAATATTTCTAAATTTTACGGAGAGCAACAAGCGCTTACAAACGTAAATTTCACGATTAAAAAAGGAGAAATTGTTGGATTTTTAGGACCTAATGGTGCTGGTAAATCCAGTTTAATGAAAATATTAACTACCTTTTTACCCGCTAATGAGGGGGAGGCTTTTGTTAACGGCTTTAACGTAGTTACCCAAGCTAAAGATGTACAAAAATCAGTAGGATATTTACCAGAACACAACCCACTTTATTTAGATTTATATATAAGAGAATATTTAGCATTTAATGCAGATGTTTATAAAGTAAGTAAATCTAGAATAGACGAGGTCATTGCACTTACAGGACTTACTCCGGAGTCGCATAAAAAAATTGGTCAGTTATCTAAAGGGTACCGTCAGCGTGTAGGTTTGGCTACTGCTTTACTTCATGATCCTGAAGTTTTAATTTTAGACGAACCAACAACCGGTTTAGATCCTAATCAATTGGTAGAAATTAGAGAGCTTATTAAAAACATTGGTAAAAATAAAACCGTTTTTCTTTCTACCCATATTATGCAAGAGGTTGAGGCCATTTGCGATCGTGTAATTATTATAAACAACGGAAAAATAATCACTGACAATAAACTAGATGTTTTAATTACTGAGGAAAAAGCTAAACAACAAGAGCTAATTGTAGAGTTTGATCAGGAGGTTTTAGAAAGTACTTTATTAGAAATTAAAAATATTGTATCTGCTAAATCCATTGGAGTTAACACTTGGGAGTTGGTTTTTGATGCTACCCAAGACATGCGTACCGAACTTTTTGACTTTGCACAAAACAACAAATTACGCACCCTGCAATTGTATTTAAAAGACAAAAATTTAGAAGAAATATTCCGCGAAAAAACCGCGAAAAAACAAGAAAATCCGAACGTTTAGTTCGGATTTTTTTTATTTATAAAATCGTTGCAGTGTATATTAAAG
>CAVBJB010000058.1:0-8665 GCA_963595625.1 Lachnospiraceae bacterium
TTTCCTTTTCAGTATCAACCTCATTTATTAAGTCAAATTGCTGCTGCAGAAACTCAACATGCCCTAGAAAATTACACTCAATTGGATCATAATTTTGGTTTAAATCCTGATAAGGAAGGTTTGATTATAGGAAAAATGTTTGGTGTATTAGTAGTTAAAACTCAGGATGGACAACTTGGTTATTTAAAAGCATTTTCTGGAAAATTAGGTAATGAAAATCATCACGCTGGATTTGTACCTCCTGTCTTTGATATGCTCACTCAGCAAAGTTATTTTTTACAAGAAGAAGAAACTTTAAATAAGATTAATGCTGAAATTGAAGCTTTAGAAACAACGTCTAACTTATCGGTTTTAAAACAAGAGCTTCAAAAATTTATAGAGAAAAAAGAACAAATTTTAATAGATAAAAAAGCAGAACTAAAGCATTTAAAATCCGAAAGAAAATTAATTAGAGAAGAGAAAAAAGAAATTTTAGATGCTGAAGCTTTTGTATTTTTAGATCAAGATTTAATAAAACAGTCTTTACGAGATAAACACGAATTAAAGGTATTAACAGAACAATTAATGCTGGAAGAAAGTAAAATTAGAGAACAATTATTTGAAATTGAAACAAAAATTAATGCTTTAAAAAATTTACGTAAAGAAAAGTCCAATGCCTTACAGGAATATCTTTTTAATCAATATCAATTTTTAAATAAAGATAAAGAAACCAAAGGTTTATTAGAAATATTTGAAAAAACTGCTCTGGGTAGACCTCCAGCAGCTGCCGGAGATTGTGCAGCTCCTAAACTTTTGCAGTACGCCTTCTCCCAAAATCTTACTCCAATTTGTATGGCAGAGTTTTGGTGGGGAGCATCACCAAAAAGTGAAATCCGTAAACATAAACAATTTTATCCATCGTGCACCGGGAAATGTGAACCTATTTTGGGCCATATGCTTTCTGGAATTTCTTTGGACGATAACCCTTTACTTATTAATCAAGCTGTTGGTAAAGATTTTGAAATTATATATCAGGATGAGGAGGTATTGGTTGTAAATAAACCTGAAGAAATGCTATCTGTTCCTGGAATTAACATTACGGACTCGGTATACACGCGAGTAAAAAAATTATATCCAAATGCAGACGGTCCTTTAATTGTGCATCGATTGGATATGAGTACTTCTGGAATTTTAATTTTAGCCTTAAATAAAAGAGCTCACAAATTTTTACAGGCTCAGTTTATTAAACATACCATTGAGAAACGTTATGAGGCACTTTTGGAAGGTGTGGTTCAACAAACTCAAGGTATTATTGATTTACCACTACGTGGAGATTTTGAGGATAGACCGCGACAAATGGTATGTTACGAGTACGGAAAATCAGCGCGTACAAAATACAAAGTTGTAGGGATAGAAAATAATAAAACGCGAATTCATTTTTGGCCAATTACAGGGCGAACTCATCAGTTAAGAATGCATGCCTCGCACCCCATAGGATTAAATTGTCCTATTGTTGGAGACGATTTGTATGGGCAAAAAAATAATCGCTTACATTTACATGCAGCTTATATAAAATTCGAGCATCCTACCACTAGAGCGCTCTTAGAATTTAGTTGTAAGCCTAATTTTTAACCAAATTGATTAAAACCTCTAAACGTTTATCAAAATCCTTGATATCAAAAGGTTTTGCAATATAATCTACCATGTAAAGTTTTTTGGATTCTTCAGCACAATCCACATTAGCAGACATAATTAAAATGGGAGTATTATGGTAATAATCGAATGTTTTAAATTCACGAGCTAAATCCATACCATTCCCATCAGGAAGCATAACATCCAGAATAAAAAAATCGGGATGTTCAGAGTCTACAGCCTTCATTAATGATTTGACATTATGAAAAGCATGGGCTTCATAACCTTTTCTTTTTAGAAGTAAAAGGACCAATTGGGCGATGGCTAAATTATCTTCAAGAATAAATATTCGCATACATTTATAAGTTTATTGGAATTCTGAAAATAAATTCAGATCCCTGGTCAATTTCACTATTTACAACTATAGTTCCTTTGTGTTTTTTTATAATTTTATTACATAAATACAAGCCTATTCCTATCCCACTAATATTTTGATCCGAAGGAACTCTGTAAAAGCGATCAAAAATATTAGGTTGGTGTTTATCTGATATTCCGATTCCAAAATCAATAATTTTTACAATAGCTTCATTATTTTCTACTTTAGCTTGTACAATAATTTCGTCTTTATTTTGTGAATATTTGATTCCATTAGATATCAAATTGTTTAGTACTTGTTGTATTCTACGTCTATCTGCATAAATGATTTGATCGGCTTGATTATCGAATGAAATTTTGTGTGTATTTTGCGCATAGGTAATGGTTTCTATCGTTTCTGTTATTAAATCGGAAAGATTAAATTGAGACGGATTAAGAATTATCTCACCGGCTTCAATCTGCCCTATATCTAATAAATCATCAACTAATAGATTCAGCTTATCCACTTGCTCTAAAACTTTTTCTATGTAAATATCTAAGTCTGTATCCTGATTTACTTCGTCCAAAATTTGTACAAAACCTTTAATAATTGTGAGCGGACTTCTTAATTCGTGCCCTGCCATAGTTATAAAAACATCCTTTTTACTAGATAAGGTTTTTACATTTTCTAATAATTTAGAATTTTCTAAAGCAATTGCCGCTTGGGATGCAATACTTTGCATCATTTTACTATGTTCTTGTGAAAATTTATTAGGCTCTGGATGCCCAAAAAGTAAGGAACCTAAGTTATCTCCGTTCATAGAAATAACCGGAATAGACATATAACTTTTAACTGCTAAATGCCCTTTGGGTAAACCATTATGTGGTGCGTTATGGCCAAAATCCTTATGTTTTGTTACATCATTTGCGATAAATACTTCTTTGCTACTGAAGCTTTTTTTGAAAATATCCGTGTTTCTAGGCATGCCTAGTTTCATAAAATCTTCGCGTTTTGCTCCGGATAAAGTAAACAATCGCATAGCTTCACCGTCTGCAGAAAAGGAATTATAGAAAAAAGCACCATAAGCAGCACCGCTAAATTTTGTGGTTACATCGGTAACTATTTGAAGAATGTTTTGTACATCTAAATTCTGAGATAAACTACTCCAAATGTCATTTAGATATTGTAAATTTTCAACATGTTTATGTAAAAGTTTGCTACTTGTTACGTAAGGTGTTATATTAGAATAACTTTTGGTAATCCCTATAATGTCTGCATTGTTATCATAAATCCCCTTAGTGGTAACTTCTAAATATTGCATTTCACCATTTATCTCCAGCTCTTTTTTTGTGGTTATCTTGGGAGAATTTTTAAGCATTAAAGCTTCAATCATCACATCATTTTGATCTATAAATTTAAATGACTTAGCCAGTTCGTATATTTTCCTACCAATAACAGTATCTTTATCTAAATCAAACATTTTTTCAGCAGCTGCATTCCACGCCACAATTTCACCATTCATTAAATAACAAATAATAGCATCGGTAGCAATATTGACTAATGTAGAGGAAATATGATTGTTTAAATCTTCTTTATTTAGCGGGACATATTTAAAAAACACAATAAAAAAGTTATCTTCTAAATATTCAATTTTAAAAGAAACATTTATAAAATCATCGTTATGTAAAATAGGGCATATTACTTCATATTTAGAATTAAATTCTAAAACTTGCAATATTTTAGATTGTATTTCATCTAAAGAATTGGTTATAAGGTTTTCTACTATTTGATTTATATTTAAGTATAAATCTTCAGAAAAAAAAGGGAATTTTTCCTTAGCAAAAGTGTTTGAAAATACAATATCACCATTTTTGTTTGTTATACATACAAAAAACGGACATGAATCAAAAAGGCTAAATTTTTGTTTGATTAAAGTAGGTTGTAGCATCAGATTTTTAAGTAGTTTATGGATTAAAAAACATTTTTGGGATAAATATTTTTACTTCTATTTTAAACAATAAATAATCTATTTTATTGTTAGCATAATTAAATATTCTTACAAACCTTAAAATATTAACAACTTATGGAAATATTTTACTACACAACTTCTGTTTTACTAATTTTATTCAGTATAATTCCATTAATACAAAATCAATATTGGTTTTTTAGAATCTTTGATTTTTTAAAAGTTCAGATATTATTCCTACAATTAATCCTTGTTATTTTTGGCTTTGTAACATTAGATTATAGCATTTGGTTTTACCTTTCACAAATAGGTCTTTTTGCCTGTATAGTGTGGGAAATTGTATTGTTGTATAAATACACCCCTTTCTATAAAGTTAAGAATTCTAACGTTAAAAAAAAAGGCACAAAATCATATACTGTAATCTCAGCCAATGTTTATCAATTTAATACCGAATATCATAGGTTTATCGATTTTATAAAAAAAATAAAACCGAATATGTTTATCACTATGGAAAGTGATAGCAAATGGGATAAGGCTATGACAGAATTAGAGCAAGAGTATCCCTATTTTGAAAAGGTACCATTAGAGAATACTTACGGCATACATTTATATTCGAAATTAAAATTTAAAGACGTTAAAACGCACTATTTTATTGCGGAAGATATACCAAGTATTGAAGCTACTGTTATAGATAATGATACTGAATTTACTGTTTTTGCTGTACACCCACCACCACCCTCTCCTACTGAGGAGCGTACATCTAAAGAACGGGATGGTGAACTTTTAGCTATTGCAAAACACATCAGAGAAAGTAATTATAAAGCTTGCATAGTTATCGGTGATTTTAATAATGTTGCATGGGGTAAATCATCGGTATTGTTTAGAAAAACAAGCCATATGATAGACCCAAGAATTGGTCGTGGATTAATATCAACCTATCATGCTAAATATAAATTGTTAAGATTCCCAATTGACCAAATGTTTCACTCAATCGAAGTTTTTGTAGAAGAATTAAAGGCTTTGGAAAACTTTGGGTCCGATCATTTACCTTTATTTTGTAAATTTAGTGTAGACTATAAAAATGACGAACAATTACTTGAGGTTGAAAAGTTAGAGAAAGGCGATATGAAAGAGGTGAATAAAATTATTGAAGAAGGGATAAAAGAAGATGGAGATAGAGATGAAATAGTTACAGAATAATAAGTATCTTTGTTTTTATAATTTTAGATAATATTAAATTATGCAACATATTATTAACCGTTTCATAAGTTATGTAACTGTAGACACGGAATCAGATCCAGAATCAAACACTACACCAAGTACAGCTAAGCAATGGGATTTAGCAAATAAATTAGTTGAAGAGTTAAAAGCTATTGGCTTACAAGACGTAAGTATTGATGACAAAGCATACATTCAGGCTACTTTACCTAGTAATGTAGATTATGATGTACCAGCCATAGGATTCGTATCTCATTTTGATACATCTCCAGATTTTAGTGGTGCTAACGTAAAACCTCAAATTGTAGAAAACTACGATGGTGGCGATATTGTATTAAACAAAGATTTAAACATAGTACTTTCTCCAAAATATTTTGACGATTTATTACAATACAAAGGTCAAACTTTAATTACTACGGATGGAACAACTCTTTTAGGTGCCGATGATAAAGCTGGTATTACTGAGATTGTAACAGCTATGGAATATTTAATAAAAAATCCACAAATTAAACACGGTACTATAAAAGTTGGATTTACACCAGACGAAGAAATTGGTAGAGGAGCAGACTTTTTTGATGTTGAAAAATTTGGATGTGAGTGGGCATACACTATGGATGGTAGCCAAATTGGTGAGTTAGAGTATGAAAACTTCAACGCTGCAGGTGTAAAACTTACATTTAAAGGAAAATCTGTTCACCCAGGATATGCTAAAGGTAAAATGATAAATGCTATGTTATTAGCAACTAAATTTATCTCTAAATTACCAAAAGATGAAGTGCCAGAAAGAACTTCTGGATACCAAGGGTTTTTCCATGTTAACGATATTCAAGGGAACTTAGAGGAAACTAAAGTTCAAATGATTATTAGAGATCATAACATGAAAAAATTTGAAAAGCGTAAAAAATTCATCCAGAAATTAGTGGATAAAATGAATAAAAAATACGCAAGTAAATTTGGAGAAGATATTGTTGAAGTAAAAATTACGGATCAATATTACAACATGAAAGAAAAAGTAAAACCTGTAATGTTTATTGTTGATATAGCAGAACAGGCTATGAAAGAATTAAACATTAAACCACTTATTAAACCTATTAGAGGTGGAACAGATGGATCTAGACTTTCTTACATGGGGTTACCTTGTCCTAATATCTTTGCTGGAGGACATAACTTTCATGGTAAGTATGAATATGTACCGGTTGAGAGTATGATTAAAGCTACAGAAGTAATTGTAAAAATTGCTGAAATTACTGCTGAAAAATACAAAAACTAACAATAAAAAAAGCTCGGAAATAACTTCCGAGCTTTTTTATTATTTATTTTCTTTTAAACGTTGCGACAAGTCTAAAGATATTGCAGCTTTTTCAAAAAGTAATTTTCCAGCCATTGTTTCTAAAACGATTGTTTTTTCGTTTATCTCAGCTATTTTACCATGAATACCTGCTTTAGTAATAACTCTATCCCCAACTTTTAAAGAATTTTCAAATTCTTTTTCTTTCTTAACTTTTTGTTGTTGTGGTCTAATCATCATAAAATATATGATCACTAGCATAAAAACAAAAGGTAAGATATTTTGAATCATATCCATTATGTCAATTATTGTGCTACAACGTTAGCTGTAACTGTGAATTTTTCGCTTCCGTTAGCTGTGTTAGCAGTAACAGTAACTGTTTTACTCTGATCTCCAATTTTGTTTGCAGAGTCAAAAGTAACTTTCATTTCGTAAGTTCCTCCTGGTTTAATTGGTTCTTTTGGCGTTTCTGGAACAGTACAACCACAACTTCCTTGAGCAGAGAAAATAACTAAATCGGTTTTACCTTCGTTAGTAATAATTACACTACCTTCTCCTTTTTCTCCTTGTTTTAGAGTACCTAAATTAACTTCATTAGTACTGAATTTAATTACTGGCATATCCTCAGGAGCTACTGCTGGAGCAGCTGGAGTTCCTGGCTCGTCTAAAGTTGTAACTACATCAGTAGTTTGTGCAGCATTTTCATCGAATTTATCAGCTGCGTTTTCTTTACAAGAAATTACAGATAAAGCTAGAATAGCTAAAATTCCAATTTGTTTTTTCATAATAAAATTACATTAAACCACGTCCGGTTTTAATTAAACGTTTGCTTTCTGTGTAGTCTTTAACAAGATTGTCAAGAATACCGTTGATAAAAATACTACTTTTTTTAGTAGAATATTCTTTTGCAAGCTCTAAAAATTCGTTTATTGTAACTTTTACAGGAATAGATGGGAATTTTAAGAACTCGCAGATTGCTAATTTAAGAATAATGGTATCCATTTCAGCAATACGCTCAGCATCCCAATTGTTTGTTTTATTAGCAAACTCTTTTTCTAACTCTTTGCTATTTAAAACTGTTTTTCTAAATAAAGCTACAGCGTAATCTTTATCTTCGATATCTTTATATAATCTAGGTACGTAATAAGCGTTGTCTTGATCTTTAAAAGATTTTAATTGTTTTAAAATTAAAGTATTTACCATTGGTAAATCGTCAACCCAAGTTAATTTTGTGTCTTCAACAAAATCAAACATAAAATCATTAGTTGCAATTACCTCTGCAAATATTTCTTCAATAAATAAACGGTCTGCTTCAAAACTTGATGTTTTATCCGCCATGTAGTTCGCGTAAATTTCAGAAGATTTGATATCTTTTAAAAGCGCTAGGATTAAATCATTTTTTAACTCAAAAATATTAATTTTTCGTGCTGCTAACGCATTAGATAAATTATCATTTTCTGCTAATAGATTTAAAACTCTATTGTTTATAAATTTTTTGTTAGGATTGCGTTCTTCTGGAGTTGCAAGATGTTTTTTACCGATTAAGTCTAAATACGTAATCTCATTTTTTCTAAGCTCGATAAAGATTGACATTATGGTTAAATATAAATCTTGAACATTTTCTAGAGAATTTAAAAGGAATTTCTCTTGAGCTTCTAAATTATCATTACCATTTTGTTGCATTGCATAAATGGTTTGCATAACTTTAATACGAATGTGTCTTCTGTTTAACATCTTGGATAAGAACTTTAAATAATTAAGAAAGCGGAACTCATATTGATTTCCGCTTTGCAAAATTAAATATATTTTTGAAAATAAATACTATTTTAACTCAAGTTTTTTATTATCAATTCTTTGTTGTGCCATGTTAAAAGCAGCTGCGTGAGTTGTAATATTATGTTGTTGAGCTAAATGTAAAGTTTCTAATGTAGTGTTATAAATATTTTCTGTTCTTTTCATTGCCTCTTCTAAACCGTAACCAGCAATTTCACCGTATACAGAGATAATACCACCGGCATTAATTAAAAAATCTGGAGCGTAAACTATTCCTCTTTCTTTTAATAAAATTCCGTGTTTATTTTCGTCTTGTAATTGGTTGTTCGCAGCTCCGGCAATTACTTTAGCTTTAATTTTATGAACCGTTTCGTCATTTATTGTAGCTCCTAAAGCACAAGGTGCATAAATATCTACATCAGCGTCGCAAACATCGCCTTCATAAATTTCTAGG
>CAVBJB010000059.1:0-8552 GCA_963595625.1 Lachnospiraceae bacterium
TTTGTTGTTGATTTTTAGCTTCAATACTCATTGTCGCATGAGGAACTAATTTTAAACGATCTTTGTTAATTAACTTACCAGTTACTTTACAAATTCCGTACGTTTTATTTTCAATACGGATTAAAGCATTTTTTAAGTCTCGAATAAACTTTTCTTGTCTAATGGCTAACGCAGAATTAGCCTCTTTAGATAAAGTTTCGCTTCCCTCTTCAAATGCTTTGAAGGTAGGAGATGTATCGTCAGTGCCGTTATTTAAATCATTCATGTACGCACTTTTAATCAAATCTAAATCGGATTTAGCTTTGTCAAGTTTTTGTAGTATTATTTCTTTAAATTCTGCTAAATCAGCATCTGAGTAACGGATTTTGTCTTCTACCATAATTTCCCTTTTATTTTGAAATTAAAATTTTACTTACTATTTCATCAAACTCTACCTCAACACCATTATCTAATGCCTCAACAAAAGTAATGGTCTCGGTTAATGTCTCTGATTTTATATAAGCTTCATTTGCAAGTACCGCAGTTTCTAATTCTGGTTGTTTTAAAATTGTAACCTGAATTTTGTCTGTAACTTCAAATCCTGAATCTTTACGGATGTTTTGGATTCTGTTTACAATCTCTCTCGAAATACCTTCTTGTTTAAGCTCCTCAGAGATGGTAATATCTAAAGCTACAGTAATACCGTTTGCATTAGCTACTAACCAACCTTCAATATCTTGAGATGTTATTTCTACATCTTCAATTGTTAAATTTACTACTTTATCTGATAATTGGATGTCTATAGTACCATTTTTTTCTAATACTACTATTTTATCCTGTGTAAAGTTTTGAATTTCCTTAGAAACTGCACCCATATCTTTACCAAATCTTGGTCCTAAAGCTTTAAAGTTAGGCTTAATTTGTTTAACTAAAATACCTGATGCATCGTCTAACAATTCAACTTCTTTAACATTTACCTCAGCTTTAATTAAGTCTGATACTGCTTCAATTTCTGCTTTTTGGGCAGCGTCTAAAACAGGAATCATTACTTTTTGTAACGGCTGACGTACTTTAATCATTTCTTTTTTACGTAGAGATAAAACTAAAGAAGAAACGGTTTGAGCTTTTTCCATTCTACTTTCTAAAGATTTGTCTATCATGGCTGCATTACTTACAGGGAAATCCGCTAAGTGTACAGATTCAAAACTTTCTTTATTTGTAGCTCCAGTTAAATCTTTATATAATTTATCCATAAAGAATGGCGCAATAGGCGCAGATAATTTTGCAACAGTTTCTAAACATGTATATAATGTTTGGTAAGCTGCAATTTTATCTTGTGCATATTCTCCTTTCCAGAAACGGCGACGGCATAAACGTACATACCAGTTCGATAAATTTTCCTGAACAAAGTCAGAAATTGCACGAGCGGCACGTGTTGGTTCATAATCTGCGTAAAACTCATCAACGTTTTTAATTAATGTATTTAACTCAGATAAAATCCAACGGTCTATCTCTGGACGTTCTGCTAAAGGTACCTCAGCCTCTTTGTAAGAGAAACCATCTATATTTGCATATAACGCAAAGAAAGAGTAAGTATTGTACAAAGTACCAAAGAACTTACGTCTAACCTCTGTTATTCCTTCTAAATCAAATTTTAAGTTATCCCATGGATTTGCATTTGAGATCATGTACCAACGTGTTGCATCTGGTCCGTGCTCCTCTAACGTTTTAAATGGGTCTACTGCATTACCTAAACGCTTAGACATTTTTTGTCCGTTTTTATCTAACACTAATCCGTTAGATACTACGTTTTTGTAAGCATTTTTATCAAAAACTAAAGTTCCGATTGCGTGTAAGGTATAGAACCAACCACGTGTTTGGTCTACTCCTTCAGCAATAAAATCTGCCGGGAATGATTCATTACCATCAATCATTTCCTTGTTTTCGAATGGATAGTGCCATTGCGCATAAGGCATTGCTCCAGAATCAAACCAAACATCAATTAAATCAGACTCACGTTTCATTGGTTTTCCTGAAGGAGAAACTAAAGTAATGTTATCAACCACATTTTTATGTAAGTCAATTTTATCATAGTTTGCATCAGACATATCTCCAACTACGAATCCAGCTAATGGATTATTTGTTTGTACACCAGCTGCAATAGCTTTTTCAACTTCATTAACTAATTCTTCAACAGAACCAATTAAAATTTCTTCTGTACCATCTTCTGTTCTCCAAATAGGTAATGGAATACCCCAATAACGAGAACGTGATAAGTTCCAGTCATTCGCGTTTTTTAACCAGTTTCCAAAACGACCTTCTCCGGTAGCTTTAGGTTTCCAGTTAATATCGTTGTTTAACTCGAACATTCTGTCTTTAACCTCAGTTACTTTAATAAACCAAGAATCTAACGGGTAGTATAAAATTGGTTTATCTGTTCTCCAACAATGTGGGTAACTGTGTACGTATTTTTCTACTTTAAAAGCTTTATTTTGCTCTTTAAGCATAATTGCAATTTCTACGTCAACAGATTTTTCTGGTGCCTCTCCTTCGTTGTAATATTCGTTTTTAACGTATTTACCAGCCATATCTCCCATTTGAGAAACAAAACGACCTTGTAAATCTACTAACGGAACTGCGTTACCGTTTTCGTCTAAAACTAACATTGGAGGAACTCCTGCATCTTTAGCTACTTTAGCATCGTCCGCACCAAAAGTTGGTGCTGTGTGAACAATACCTGTACCATCCTCAGTAGTTACAAAGTCTCCAGGAATTACTTGGAACGCTTTATCCGCATCCTCAAATGGTAATGTATATGGTAAAAGTTGCTCGTAACGAATACCAACTAAATCAGCTCCTTTAAAATCTTTAACTACAAAGTATGGGATTTTTTTATCTCCCGCTTGGTAGCTTGCTAATTCAGCTTCTGTTTCAACCGCTTGGAATTTTCCAGCAAATTGTTTCCCAACTAATGGTTTACCTAAAATTACATTAATAGGTTCAAACGTATATTGGTTAAATGTTTTTACTAAAACATAGTCAATTTTTGGACCTACAGTTAACGCGGTGTTACTTGGTAATGTCCAAGGTGTTGTTGTCCAAGCTAAAATATCGATAGGTCCAAAACCTTGTAAAAAGTCTGGTAAAGAACTTTCGATCGCTTTAAATTGAGCTACAATTGTAGTATCTGTTACATCTCGGTAAGAACCTGGTTGGTTAACCTCGTGAGAAGATAATCCTGTTCCTGCTTTTGGAGAGTATGGTTGGATAGTATATCCTTTGTAAAGCAAATCTTTAGAATAGATTTGTTTTAACAACCACCAAACCGTTTCCATGTATTTAGGTTTGTAAGTAATATATGGGTCTTCCATATCTACCCAATACCCCATTTTCTCAGTTAAATCATTCCAAAGGTCTGTATAACGCATTACAGTACGTTTACAAGCTTCGTTATATTCTTCGACTGAAATTTTAGTTCCAATATCTTCTTTAGTAATTCCAAGTTCTTTTTCAGTACCTAACTCTACCGGTAATCCGTGAGTATCCCACCCTGCTTTACGCTTTACTTGAAAACCTTTTTGTGTTTTGTAACGACAAAAAATATCTTTAATAGCACGCGCCATCACGTGGTGAATACCAGGTTGCCCGTTTGCTGAAGGAGGTCCTTCAAAAAATACGAATGGTTGACTACCTTCTCTCGACGTAATACTCTTGTCGAAGATGGCCTGTTCTTTCCAATATTGTAGCACTTCTTGCGCTACATTTGGCAAATCAAGTCCTTTATATTCTGTGAATTTCGTGCTCATTATCTTTAATTTCGAAATAATTTTGCGAATTTACGCAATTTTGCTAAATATTTACTATTTAAAACGGTAATTTTAAGGCAACAAATCCTATAAAATGCTAATTTATTTGCTTGTTTATTACCAATTTACCATATCTAAAATTTGAGTTAAATCAAGTTGAAATTATACTATTGGTTTTTATAAATAGTTTATTAAAATAAAAAGTATGAAAATAACTCAAAATAATGAGCCTACAAGAGGATTTTTTGAGGCTACGGAAGAAGACAAATTGGCAGGAAAACTAACTTATACATGGCAAGGACAAAATGAAATTGTTCTAGATCATACAGAAGTTACAGATGAATTTAGAGGGCAAGAGGTTGGAAAAAAGATGGTTCATGAAGCTGTAAATTTTGCACGCGAAAATCAATTAAAAATTGAACCCTTATGTCCTTTTGTTAAATCCGTTTTTGATAAAGACCAAACTTTACACGATGTATTATAAAAGGAGAGGCATAAGCCTCTCTTTTTTTAAAATTTAATTTTTTGTAATCTTATAGCATTGAGTATTGCTAAAAAAGAAACTCCTACATCTGCAAAAACAGCTTCCCACATAGTAGCTAGTCCACCAGCCCCTAATACTAAAACTATAGCCTTTACAATAAATGCTAAAGCAATATTTTGAATGACAATTTGTTTGGTTTTACGTCCTATTTTTATAGCAGTTGCAATTTTAGAAGGTTGATCTGTTTGTATTATTACATCCGCCGTTTCTATGGCAGCATCACTTCCTAATCCTCCCATCGCAATACCCACATCACTTAATGCTAAAACGGGAGCATCGTTAATACCGTCTCCTACAAACGCGATACAATTTTCAGGATTTTCTTTTAATAAAGTTACTTTTTCTACTTTTCCTTCTGGCATTAAATTGCCAAAAGCTTCGTCAATATTTACTCGTTTAGCCACTTTTTGAGTAATTGCATCAGCATCACCACTTAGCATAATTACCTTTCTTACTCCTACTTTTTTTAATTCTGCGATAGCAAAATAAGCATCTTCTTTTATTTGATCTGCAATGATAATATGTCCCACATAACTTTGATTTACAGCAACCACAACTATGGTTTCAACAATTTCCTGTAAATTATCTGGGTATTTTATATTGAAGTATTTTAGGAGTTTTAGATTCCCAACCAATACTTTTTTGTTATTAACAATACCTTGCAGTCCCATACCAGAGATTTCTTTAACTGATTCAGCTTCTGGAAAATTTGGGTGATAAGCGATTATTGCTTTTGCTATAGGATGGGTTGATTTAGATTCTAGAGCAGCAGTATAATCTAAAAATTCGTTTTGAGGAATAGATGTTTCAATATTTCGAACTTTAAAAATGCCCTCAGTAATTGTCCTGGTTTTATCGACAACTACAATAGAAACATTAGCCATTGTATCTAAATACGTTGACCCTTTAAAAAGGATTCCGTTTTTAGAAGCAGCTCCAATACCTCCAAAATAACCCAGCGGAATTGATATAACTAAAGCACATGGACAAGAAACTACTAAAAACACTAAAGCCCTATATAACCAATCTTGAAAAACGTAATTTGAGACAAAGAAAAAGGGGACAATTAAAACTAAAATTGCCAATCCAAATACAATTGGAGTGTATACGCGTGCAAACTTTCGAATCAACAATTCAGTCTTTGCTTTTTTTGCTGTTGCCTCTTGTACTAATTGTAAAATTTTTGCTAAGGATGTGTCATTAAACTGTTTTGTTGTTTTAACTCGAATTACCTCATCCAAATTAATACTTCCTGCTAAAATAGTTTCTCCTTGTTTTATGGATTGAGGTTTACTCTCTCCTGTTAATGCAGCGGTATTTACACTTGCCTTTTCGTTTATTAAAGATCCATCAATAGGAAGTTTTTCTCCCACTTTAACTTCAATCTCATCGTCAATTTTAATCTCTTTAGGATCTATAACTTCAGGTTTACCGTTATTAATACGGGTAGCCGTATTGGGTCTAACATCAAGCAGCGCTTTGATATTATCTTTAGCTTTATCTACCGCAGCCTCTTGGAATTTTTCGCCCACAGCATAAAAGAGCATAACCGCAACACCCTCTGGATATTCCTTAATTAAGAAAGCTCCTAGAGTTGCGATAGTCATTAAGGAAAATTCATTAAAAAAATCTTTTTCTTTGGCTAAATGCACGGCATTATTTAAAACCGGTAGTCCTACAAAAAGATAAGATATACCGTACCAAACAGCTCTAAACCAATCAAATTGAATAAAGAAGTTTGGTTTTACAAAATATTGAAATACAAGCCCTACTAGGAATATACTAGCAGAAATTAGAAGTGATTTATTAGAAGTTGAATGGTCATGGTCGTGATCACTAGGATTTGTTTGATTTTCCATTGTTAGTCATTTATTAAATAAACTGACTATTATATAATGTATTGTATTTTAAGACTACATAAACACTTCTTTAAGAATGTCAAGAGATTTAGGCTTTCTAAAACCATCTAAATGATATCCATAATAATCAATCAATGTTTTTAAAAGAACTTGACGCTCGGAAGCTTTGAAGATGTTTTTATCTGAATCGAATTTTAGATGTAATAGATTTTTAAAAAGAAGCGTTTCGTATTCATTTAACGAGGTTAAGCCCGGATAATCAACAAAAACACCATCTTTAACATCAAAAAAAGGTAGTTCGTCCTCAGAGTTATCAGGAAAAATCCCCAAATATTTAGATAATTCAACCATAAAAATTAAATGAAAATTGGCTACACCATCATTTTCATCCAACCATAAAAGGGCTGTCTTTAAAAATTCGTATAAATTTTCATTATGCTCTTCTTCTTTCAAAACAGTATATAAAATTTCAGAAAGAAATAAAACAATAGTACTTTTAATAATATCTAATGGAATTGAATAATAAGGTATATCTAAACGTATCTCTTTAAAATGTTCTAAGCTCCCTTTATTTTTATGATCTGAAACAATTTCCAACAAATTTAAGGGCTGAAAATAGCCTATTTTTTGCTGACTTTTTTTGGAAGAAAAAGCACTAGGTACAAAATATGTTTTAACTCCTACAGCTTGAGTATAGCATTTTACAATAAGGCTTTTCTCATTGTACTTAAGAGCCGATATAACTATTGCTTTAGTGTGTACTAACATATTTTTTTGTTTTTACAAAGGTATTGTTTTGTATTAAAAATTTACGTTTTACAAATCTTATAAAAACATAAATGGAGCCTTAAGCTCCATTTATTATCTTACTATCATTATTTTTTTAGTTGCTGATTCTGTACCCTCACTATTGGATACAAAAACCATGTAAACTCCGGTAGCAACTTTATGTTTGCCAAAGGCTGTTTGATCCCATAAAACCGTACCACCTGAGGATGTCGTTTCGAAAACTAAATTCCCTGATATGTCCGTGATTTTTACTATTGCTCCCGACATTAAGCCGCTTATTTTTACATCTCCAGCAAAACCAGGCCTTACAGGATTTGGATAAACATACACATTTTTTAAATCCGAACTTGAAGCTGTAGCTGTGTTTTTAAAAGAAACCAATCCTTTATCGGTAGCAAAAAACACCTCCCCGGTTACGCCGTTAATTTCAATATCATTAACTGTGTTTGATGGTAAGGGTGAGTTATCTACATTAAAACGATGAAGCACCTCTTGCCCGTCTGCCGATACTTGAAAAACTCCCGAATCTAAAATAGAAATCCATTTGTTGTTAGAACCATCAACCGCAATGTCTAATATAAATTGCTCATAGAATAGTTCTTGAGCAAGGCCATCTTCCATAATGATTATCGAATTTGTATTTAAAACGTTGTCGTTAACAAAACGCTCTATACTTGGTAACACTCGTAAACCAGAAGCTGTACCAATCCATAAGGCATTATTATTATCTATAGCAAGAGCCCTTACGTCTTTATTTGGAAGATTACCTAAAGTTGCATCTTGGCTGATTTTTAAAATTTTATTGCCTAGTTTTTCATTAAATGCTACAACCCCATTTCTATAAGTCGTCATCCATTTTGTACCGTTTTTATCAATAACAAGTTGTCTAAAACTATCGTCGTTGTTAGAGGTTACAAGAATATTGGACAAATCATAACTCTCCCAAGATCCGTTTTTCTTTAAAACTTTTAAAGCTTTAGCAACTCTACTATTTCCTACCCATAAATTTTGGTCTTGGTCAAAAGCTAAAGCACCGATACGTATGTGTTGATTATAATTAATACCTTCTAATCCGTTATTACCTGTATTGGCTTGATCAAAAAAAGTGAAAACATCATTATTGTCCTTTTTAATAATCCCGTTATGAAAAGAGCCAAAATAAACTTCTTTAGGTTTTACGGGATGAATTGCAATCTCGGAAATAGAAGCAAAATTATTTAAATCTTGGCTAGGAAAAGTAGTCCAACCTTGTGAAGCATCGAATTTACTAATCCCTAAAAAGTTAATTAATTGAGGAGTATATGGATCATATTCTTTGCTATAATCTCCATAAACAGACCATAATTCGTTTACGCCTTGTTTTAAGCGAACCATTTTGTTTCTTTCCGGTCCATTTGGAGTAATATCCTCGTAATCTTGTGGATTATTAAGGTTAATTAAAAATATTCCTTTAGTTGCAGTAGCCGAAATTATTTTTCCTTGAACTATTGTAGATGAAACTAAATTAGAGGTTGTAAAAACTGAGGCATTTACAGTGGATATTAAATTTAAATTAAAGTCAAAAACTTTGATTTG
>CAVBJB010000060.1:0-8541 GCA_963595625.1 Lachnospiraceae bacterium
GTTGGTAGAAGAATTAAGAGAAAATGAAAGTGGAGTTTACGGTATTGGAGCTAGCGGTTCTATGAGTAAATTACCATACGGAAGTTATTCATTCTCTATAAATTTCCCTTGTGGACCAGAAAATGCGGAGAAACTTACAGAATCAGCAATTAGAGAATTAGATAAAATTATTAAAGAAGGACCTACTCAAAAAGATTTAGACAAATATAAAGAAGGGGAACTTCAAGATTATAAAGAAGAAATTAAAGAAAACAGATACTGGTTAAACCATCTATCTACAAGTTATTCTAATGATTTAGACCCAAACCGTAGTTTAGATTATGTAGAAAGAGTTAAGGCATTAACAACTAAAGATCTGCAAGATGTGGCTAAAAAATATCTTACTAAAGACAGATTCATTGCCATTTTAATGCCTGAAAAAGCTAACTAGTTCATAGGTTAAGTTAGATTTGATTTTAAACAAAAAACCCTCGATTTTTTCGAGGGTTTTTTACATAAAAAAATCTGAGCCAAAACTCAGATTTTTTTATTTTTTATAAACTACAGGAATTATTTCTCCTTTTGCTAAACAATATTTATCCACCAATTCGGGCGCAATTTTAGCGGTATAATCTTCTTCAATAACAGTAAAGCCAATGGCTCTTAATTTATCAAAGTAATCCCTACCATAAACCCTTACGTGATCGTATTGCCCAAATATTTTGGCACGCTCTTTAGGATCTGTAATAGTATCGTCCTCAAAAGTTTCTGCACGATTTAAATCTTGTGGGATCTGGAAAATTCCCATACCACCAGGTTTTAAAACTCTGTACAGCTCTTGCATTGCCTTGGTATCATCCGGTATATGTTCTAAAACATGATTACACAAAATAATATCATAACTATTATCCTTAAAAGGCAAATTACAAATATCTGCTTTTACATCTGCCAAAGGCGAAAATAAATCAGTAGTTGTGTAATCTAAATTTTTTAATCCTTTAAACAATTTATAAAACGCTTGTTCCGGAGCAAAATGCAGCACTTTTTTGGGAGCAGTAAAAAAATCAGTTTCATTTTTTAAATACAACCAAAGCAATCGGTGCCTTTCTAAAGACAGTGTACTAGGAGATAGCACGTTGTTTCTTTGATGTCCGTAACCGTAAGGTAAAAATTGTTTAAAACTTTTTCCGTCTATAGGATCCGTAAATTTAGAGCCAGATAATAAAAACGCTAAAATAGGACGAGCCACATAACTTAACCTAATTAAAATAGGGCGCGGAATGGTGTTTAAAACGAGTTTAAAAAGCTTTTTCATTAAAGCACTAACGGATTTTTACGGAACTCATCTTCCTCGTTAGACACAATACCTAAAGCTTGGTAAATATATGCAAACGTAGATAATAACTCAGGTTTTCCGTCTACTAAAGCCACATCATGTTCAAAGTGAGCACTTGGTTTACCATCTCTAGTAACAATAGTCCAACCGTCTTTTAATTGTTTAATGTTACGAGTTCCCATGTTAATCATAGGCTCAATAGCAACTGTCATACCTTCTACAAACATTTTACCACGTCCACGTTTTCCGTAGTTTGGCATTTCTGGTGCTTCGTGCATTTTTCTACCTAAACCATGACCTACTAGTTCTCTTACAACTCCATACCCGTGATCTTCAGCATATTTTTGAATGGCGTAACCTACGTCTTCCACACGGTTTCCTAATTTAAACTCTCTAATACCTACGTATAAAGACTCTTTAGTAACCTGTAATAATTTTTTTGTCTCTTCTGGCACTGCATCACCAACCTCAAAAGTATAGCAATGGTCCCCATAAAATCCATGAACAATAGCTCCTAAATCGGCAGAAATTACGTCACCGTTCTCTAATGGTCGATTAGTTGGTAATCCGTGTACAATTTGTTCATTTACCGACGTTAATAACGTAGCAGGACAATCATATAAACCTAAAAAGCCAGGAATTGCTCCATGGTCTCTAATATAAGTTTCAGCTAATTTATCTAATTGAAGAGTTGTTACACCAGGTTTAATCTCTGTTGCAAGCATTCCTAAAGTTTTAGAAACCATTAAGGCTGCCTCACGCATTAACTCTATCTCTTCACGTGTTTTTGGAATTATCATCATTCAAACATTTTTGTTCTACAAAAGTAATCATTTTTGGTGGTTTTTAAACAAAGGATTGCTATTTGCTTGCGTGTATGTAAATAATTAATATATTTTTGTGAATCAATTAAAATCAGTCATAATGTTTACAAGTGCATCAAATGCCGTAAAGGCAGTAAAATCTGGGGACACGATCTACGTGCATTCAGCAGCAGCTACGCCCACAATTCTTACACAGGCACTTACAGACAGAGCTTCAGAACTTAAGGATGTAGAGTTTTGTCATCTCCATACAGGCGGAATTGCGCCCTATGCAGACCCTATGTACAAAGACAATTTCAGTATCAACTCACTTTTTGTTGGAGCCAACGTAAGACACACCTTTAAACAAGGCAACGGGTCCTATACTCCCATGTTTTTAAGTGAAATGGGAATTGCCATTCAAAACAAAAAAATTAAGGTCGATGTGGTTTTTATACAAGTATCACCTCCAGACCAACACGGATTTTGTTCCCTAGGAACCTCTGTCGAAAATATTCCCGCCGCATTATCTGTAGCTCGTGTTGTTATTGCACAGGTTAACAAATACATGCCTCGCAGTTTTGGTGACAGTATCATTCATATTTCTAAAATAAATTATTTAGTAGAAAATCACCAAGAATTATATACCTTAGAAAATGGTGAAATTTCCGATCAAGAATTACGCATTGGGCAATACATTGCAGAGTTAATCCCAGACAAAAGTTGTTTACAAATGGGAATTGGATCCATACCCAATGCCGTTTTAAGCAAACTAACCAACCATAAAGGATTAGGTTTACATACCGAGATGTTTTCCGACGGAATCATACCACTGGTCGAGTCAGGTGTTATTACCGGAGAGCACAAAGAGCACTTAAAAGGTAAAATAGTATCCACATTTGCACACGGAACTAAAAAATTATACGACTTTTTAGATAATAATCCTTCTATCGAAATGCGCGAAGCACCATTTACCAACGATCCCTTTGTAATCAAACAACTCTCTAACATGGTAGCCATAAACTCAGCCATCGAGGTCGATATCACTGGTCAAGTAAGTGCAGACTCCATAGGACCAAACATTTTTTCTGGAGTAGGAGGACAAATCGATTTTATTTATGGAACCTCACGATCAATCAACGGGAAATCCATTGTAGCTCTCCCAGCAGCAACCGCAAAAGGACACAACAAAATCGTTCCGTTTTTAAAACAAGGAGCCGGAGTTGTAACTACGCGTGCCCATGTGGACTATGTTGTAACCGAGTTTGGAGTTGCACAGCTTTACGGTAAATCCATCAAACAACGTATAAAAGAAATGGTTAAAATTGCCCATCCCGATTTCCAGGAAAGTATAGAAAAAACATATTACGATTCTTTAAAATAACATAATACCAAGGGCGTTACCCGCCTTTTAGTGGGCGGGTCGCGCTTTACGCTGTATCTTAAATATCTGGCTTAAGTTCCAGCTATTTAAGGATGCCGCTGCAATCGCTAACGCGCTGCGCCAAACACATACCTATACCTGATGCTTATTTGGTGTCAGGTATTTTTTTTGAATCTTACGGATTTTAGAGGTCAGGAGTCAGAGGTCAGGAGTCAGAGACCAGAAAGAGGAAAGAGGAAAGAGAAAAGAGAAAAGAGAAAAGAGAAAAGAGAAAAGAGAAAAGAGAAAAGAGAAAAGAGAAAAGAGAAAAGAGAAAAGAGTACGGTTTACTGAATTAAGAAGTCAGAAGTCAGAAATCAGAAAAGAGTGAAAATATAAATAAAATGTTATACCTAAATATCTGGAATCTGAAACCTAAAATCTGAATTCTGTTGCATTAGGGATAGAGCGATTGTTGGAGCACATTTTGTAATGAAATGGAAAAATTGCGACTCGCGAAAGCCCGACGCGCCCACTAAAAGGCGCGGAATGCCCAAATAAAAAAATCTCAAACCCTAGGGCCTGAGATTTTAATTTTATTTTGATTTATTTACGTAATCTTCTAAACAGGGTTGTACCATATTTAAAACACGTTGTTGTAACTCTGGGTCTTCTCCAAAACCTAAATCTACCAATTCTTTCTGAGACAATTCGGGTAGTACTTTGTCTGCCGTGCAATTGCAGTACTCTTTAGCTAAAGTGTCGTTAAAACTCGCGGTCACGTTTTTTTTAACAGCTGCCATACATTCGTTTAAAAATTGTTTTCTGGCAGCATCTGTATTAGCGCTTCCTTTTTCGTTGTTACAACTCATTAAAGCAAAGGCTATGCTAAAAAGTACGTAGATTTTTTTCATGTTTTATTATTTAACAAGTAATGATTTTTGTGTCATTTCTGCGGGTTGTGCAAGTCCCATTAAGTCTAAAATAGTGGGCGCAATATCACCTAAAACCCCATCTTTTATCGAAATATTGTTTTGATTGTCTACCAAAATAAAAGGAACCGGATTGGTAGTGTGCGCTGTATTTGGGGTTCCGTCTGGATTAATCATGGTTTCGCAGTTTCCGTGGTCCGCAATTACAAGTGTGGTGTAATTGTGTTGGAGCGCTGTATCGATAACTTGTGTAACGCATTTGTCTACTGCTTCGCAAGCTGTAATTGCGGCTTCCATACTTCCGGTATGTCCTACCATATCACCGTTTGCAAAGTTTAGGCACACAAAATCTACTTCTTCTTTTTTAAGCTCTTTAACCAACGCTTCAGTTAAATCAAAGGCGCTCATTTCTGGCTGTAGGTCGTAAGTAGCTACTTTTGGTGAGGGACATAATATGCGACTTTCGCCTGTAAAAGGTTCCTCGCGGCCGCCCGAAAAGAAAAAGGTAACGTGTGGGTATTTTTCTGTTTCTGCAATTCGGATTTGTTTTTTACCTGCCTCAGCAATTACTTCACCAAGGGTTTTGGTGATGTTATCTTTGTTAAATACGACGTTTATGTTTTTGTAATTCTCGTCGTAATTTGTAAGAGTTACGTAATAAAGAGGCAAAGTTTGCATACCAAATTCTGGGAAATTGGTTTGTGTTAAAACCTCAGTTAATTGGCGCCCACGATCGGTTCTAAAATTAAAAAATAATACAACATCGTCTGCTTTTATAGTAGCTACAGGAACTAGTTGCTCATCTGTAACTATAATAGGTTCAATAAACTCATCGGTTACATTGTTTTGGTAGCTCTCCTCAATGCTTTTTAGCGGATTCGTTGTAAAGGCACCTTGTGCATGAACTAATGCATTGTAAGCTTTTTGTACACGCTCCCAACGTTTGTCACGATCCATTGCAAAATACCTACCCGTAATAGTGGCTAATTTTCCGGTAGATTGTTCTGTATAATCAATTAATTTCTGAATGTGATTTATGCCTGATTTTGGATCTACATCTCGACCGTCTGTAAAGGCATGGATATAAACATTTTCTAGTTCTTCTGCTTTAGCGGCATCTAATAAACCAAATAAATGGTTGATGTGTGAGTGTACTCCGCCGTCTGATACTAAACCTAGTAAATGGATATTTTTATGGTTTTGTTTTGCGTAAGCAAATGCTGCCTTAATTTCTGGTTCATTAGCCAAAGAACCATTGGCAACGGCAATATTGATTTTAGCTAAATCTTGATATACAATTCTACCGGCTCCTAAATTCATGTGTCCTACCTCAGAATTTCCCATTTGGCCATCGGGTAAACCAACATTTAATCCGTCGGTTCTTAACTGGGCACTAGGATATTTTGTATATAATTGATCTATATAGGGAGTTTGAGCATTGTCGATAGCAGAAACTTTAGGATCTGGAGATTTTCCCCATCCGTCAAGAATCATAAGTATTACTTTTTTATTCATGATGTTAGTTGTGATTTACGTAGCTGTAAAAATACAGTAAATTTTGGAAATTAACCATGTAAGAATTTTATTGTTATATGGTCAAAATATTGCTAAGTATGCAGTTAATTTCTCTTAAAATTGAATTATTTTAAGTATTTGGTCGAATTTTTGAGTCGTACATCGTGGTTTGCAATAAACTTTTAATTATATTTGTTAAGCCCAATAATCTAAATTTAAAGTCAGAATGAAAAAATTGTACAAATTAATACCGGTTGTATTAATGGGTTGTGCAAGTATTTACCCTATTTTAAATACGAGTATTAAACCAGAAAACGTTAATGTTGCCGCTGTATCAGAAGCTAAAGCCCAGTTGAATGATACAACCCGTGCAGAAAATGAAGTTGTTGAAACAAAATCTGCATTTGACTTAGTTATCGAAAATACCTACAATTCTTTAACTTCTACTTCAAATACTTCGTTACCTAGTTTTAAAAGCTTTAGTAAAGCTTTTGCAGCTTACTACCAATTAGAACAAGAAGGATTAGTAAAAAATAACATTCTTACAGTTGTTGATTTTAGTTTATCTTCTACTCAAAAACGCTTATGGGTAATAGACATGGTTACTAATAAAGTTATTTTAAACTCTTTAGTATCTCATGGAAAAAACAGCGGAATGGAATTTGCAACTTCATTTTCCAACAAACTAAATTCTTTTCAAAGTAGTTTAGGTGCGTATTTAACGGCTGAGGTTTATAACGGTAAGCACGGATTATCATTACGCTTAGACGGTATGGACGAGGATTTAAATGCTAAAGCACGAGAAAGAGCAGTAGTGATGCATGGAGCCGATTACGTGTCAGAATCTTTTATAAAAAAAGAGGGACGCTTAGGCCGTAGTCAAGGTTGCCCAGCTGTCCCTTTTGAGGTTGTATCTGAATTGATTGATATAGTAAAAGATCAGTCCGTTCTATATATTTATCACTCTTCTTTGGATGGTTATTCAGACGGTTTTAAATCAGCTTTATTTTCTTAAGGCTTGGTATAAATCCCAATCTAAATCATAAATATCAGAATTAAATTTTAATCCCCCATCTTTAGCTATCGATACTGTCCAGTAAAATTGATGGATAAAGATTGGGGATTTTATTTTGATGCTTTTGGTTTTACCTGTTGCAATTAATTCCTCGATTTTTTCTTCTGTTAAATCATTATTTCCATCAATACTAAAAAGTTTAGCAGCAAGTTTTGTTGGATTTTGTACACGTACACATCCAGAACTTAAATCTCTACCGTCTCTTCCAAAAACACTTCTGTTATTGGTATCATGAAGATATACCATGTGATTATTAGGGAAGTTAAATTTAATAACTCCCAATGAATTTTGCGACCCAGGATCTTGTACATATCTGTAAGACGATGCGTACTCTGGATCCCAATCGTTAGGATCTATTAAGCTTCCGTTTTTATATATTTTAATTCTATTATTTGCAAAATATCCTCTGTTACGGGTTGCCGCAGGTGTTAAATCATTTTTAATAATTGTTGGTGGTACAGTCCATGTTGGATTTATTACAATGTCACTGAATTTTGATGATAATATAGGTGTTCTTCTTGAATTTTTTCCAACCACTACTTTGTGTTTATGGATGGTATCTCCTTTTGATACCGCCCAAAGTTCAAATCCTGCAATGTTTACAAGCACAAAATTTTCACCTAAATTTCTAGGAAACCATCTTAAGCGTTCTAGATTTGCAATAATTTGCGCTTTTCTTTGATTCCTATTAAAATTCATGGCTTTAATTGTGCCTGCTCCAATTACACCATCTGCAGTTAAATTATTTTTGGTTTGAAATTTTTTAACCGCAGTTTCTAGATCAGTATTATAAACACTTGTAAGTGAATCTTCTAGGGTGTAAAGTTTTAAATGTGCTAATTTTTTCTTGATATCTTTTACAACATCAACAGTATCGTTTGGAAGAATCTTTTTATCTAAAACTAATTTCTTCAACATTATTTCTGGTTCATCCTCAAACTCTTTTACTCTGCCTAATGCCTTTTTTAAATGATCGTAAATAATGTTATTGGGTCTTAGACTGTCTAATAAATATGCGATTTTATGATCGTATAAACTATTGAAAAGTAATTTTTCGGGCTCTAATTTTTCTGGAGTAACTTCCCAATCAGGATATAAAGTTCTTGGATTTAATTTACCGCTGTGTAAATTATTGGCAACTCTAAAAAAACTTTGTGTGTATAGAATATCTAATTCTATATGAGCTGCATCGTTAAGATTTTCAAAGTTTTCTTCTTTCTTTTTTAGTTTATCTAAATAATACTCCTGAGGATCTAGTCCATCCTCGTCAACTAAAGCTAAAAAGTCAAGATATTCTAATCGATCTTTTTTGTTATTCCAAACAGTTTTGTAACCATGTTCTTTATAAAAAGCTTTAATTTTGGGTTGGTATTTATTTATAGTCAATGTATCTATTACTAAAGCATCTCTAAAATCTAAGGACTTTTTAGGTTCTAATAAACTATCCTTTACCGTAGTTTTATTGCCCTGATTGCTCTTTTTTTTGTTGCAACTAATTGTTGTTGAAATTAGAGCGAGTAGGATTAAAATATATAGTT
>CAVBJB010000061.1:0-8421 GCA_963595625.1 Lachnospiraceae bacterium
TAATAAAACATCTAAAGTCATGCGGTTAAAATTCTCTTGGAATTTTCCGTCAACTGCTACAATTTTATCTCCATTTTGGAAACCTGCTTTTAAACCAGCATCCCCAAACATTAATCCTTTTTCTTGAACTACAGTTGTAGATATATATTTTTGACCGTATGTTAAATAAACCGTAGTATATAAAAACCAAGCCAATAGGATATTAACAATAATACCACCTAACATAATAATTAAACGTTGCCAAGCTGGTTTAGATCTAAATTCCCAAGGTTGAGGTTCTTGTTTAAGTTGTTCTGTATCCATGCTTTCATCTATCATTCCGGCAAGTTTTACATAACCTCCAATTGGTAACCAACCAATTCCCCACTCAGTCTCACCAATTTTCTTTTTTACTAAAGAAAATCCTGCATCCATAAAAAGGTAAAATTTTTCTACCCTTACTTTAAACATTTTTGCAGTGATGTAATGCCCGAATTCGTGAAGTATTACTAATAGTGATAAAATAAAAAGAATTTGTCCTACTTGAATCATTTTATGTTTGGATTAATTGTCAATTAGCAAAAGTAAACTTTTACTTTAAATTTTTATATGTTATTTTGTTTGTATTACTCTTTTATAAATTTTTTAAGAACAGAACCTTTATCTGTTTCAATCTTTATTAAATACGTTTGTATAGGTAAATTACTGACATTTATAGTTTTTTGATTTGTTTCAGTAATCTTATTTCCTTCTAAATCGAAAATTAGAATAGATTTTATTTCTTGATTTTCAGGGACTTTTATATTTAATGTATTTGTCACAGGATTAGGGTAAATACTAACATTCGTATCTAAATTATAAGAATTAGCGCTTAAAGTTAATTGGCTGTTTTTAGTTATAATATCGTTTTCTGGATTAAAAACTACTTGAGTTGCCGTTTGTGGCAAATCCAAAATAAAATTTTGATTGTTAGTGGTATTATTTACTGTATAATCTTGAAACGTGTTTGAGTTAAAGTAAACTCTAAACTTTAAAGGCATCTCAAAAAAACTAACACTGTTGTGGGATTGTGTTTGATTTACATTGATTTGTAATTGGTTGTTGGATAAGTTTTGTGTTGTTATACTATATATAGGATACCCTTGGTTGTATACCCAATCGTTAAAAAACTCCGTTAAACTGCTTCCATGAACTGCTTCAAGATGTGTTTTTAGTTGTTGTGTGGTTGCATGATTATAAGCTAGTAACGGATCGTTTAAATAATTTTGTAATGCCGTATAAAACGCAACGTCTCCCATAACATATCGTAACATATGCACTACCATGGATCCTTTGTCGTAAGACATTCTAGAATTAAAAATACCGTTAATGGAGCTCGCTTGGGTATCGTTTAAATATAAATTCCCTCCAACTGCAGATGTGATACTTGCAATTTTATTAGCTTTCCAATTTTTAAAGGCAGTATTACTTGTAAGGTGTTCTTCTACAAGTCCAGTAGTATATTCTGCAAAACCTTCATTCAGCCAAATGTCGTTCCATGTCGCGCAAGTAACTTTATTCCCAAACCACTGATGCCCTAATTCATGTGCAATTAAACTTTTGCTCCACCCCCCCATAAAGGACATGGTACTATGTTCCATTCCGCCTCCAAAAGTAAATTCGGCATGACCATAATGTTCTGTTCTATAAGGATATGGTCCAAATAGGTTTTCAAAAAGATTAAAAATAGCTGGAGTAACGTTTACCGCATTTTGCTTTGTAGTTACATTATTGGGGTAAAAATAATTATAAATAGATACGTCATTATTTGCACCTGCTGTAATATTATATTCTGTATAATTAGCAACAGCAACAGCAACTAAATAGGCTGGAATAGGATAATTATGTCTAAAATGTGTAGTAGTTAAATTTGTATTAAGTAAAGGTGTAACAGAAATTTTAGTTCCGTTAGCTACTGCTTTATATATAGAAGGGTGTGTGATCAGAATGTCTATTGAATCAATTTTATCTCCTAAATCATTTTTACAAGGCCACCAATCTTTTGCTCCAAAAGGCTGTGATAAAGTCCAAGAAAATGCTGTTCCACTTGCTGTTCCGTATGTAAAAGCATCATCCGCTCGGTTAGGATTGCCTGAGTATGTTATCTCGAATACTAAGGTTGTGTTTTCTGTTACAGTTGTAGGTAGCGTAATAAAAAGCTGATTGTTACTTTGGCTAAAAGCTAACGAAGCATTATCATGTATGACTGTACTTACCGTTAAATTACTATGTAAATCAAAAACTATTGTATTTGTTGCGCTTAATGTTTTTAAAGTAGTTGTTACCTTACCCGAAATGTTTTGTTGATTTGGGGTTATGTTAAGCTCCAGTCTATGATGTTTTACATCGTAGTTTTGGGTATTTGGATTAACTCTTGCATTATGAGTTGGAATTGCTTTACGTGCCTCTTTTAAAGCTTGATTTTTGCTTAAGTACTCTTGAGCTACGCAAAATAGTGAAACAATTAGCAGCGTATAGGTAAGATATTTTTTCATTTATAGATTCTGTGTATTTCAAAAATACTAAATATTTCCAATTGCTAACAATTTATTGTATAGAGTCTTAATTAATTAAAATAAATCCTTAAAAGTGTGTGTGTAATTAAATTTCAATTGATTAAATTTGCTCCTTAATACATTAATAGATTATGTTACAGATAGCCTTTATTAGAGAAAATCAAGAGAAAGTGGTGAAAGCCCTTGCTAAAAGAAATCTTGATGCAGCTGATTTAATCCAAAGAGTAATTGACTTAGACGAAACACGCAGAAGCACTCAAGTGGAATTAGATAATATTCTAGCTGAATCCAATAAACTATCCAAAGATATTGGTGCTTTAATGAAGGCGGGTGAAAAAGCGAAAGCCGAAATTTTAAAGCAAAAAACAGCAGATTTTAAAGATAAATCAAAAGAGTTAACAGATGCGTTAAACGCAGTTACTGAAGAATTAACTCAAGAATTATATAAAATACCTAATACTCCGGCTGATATAGTTCCGGAAGGTAAATCAGCAGATGATAACTTAAATGTTTTTGAAGCTGGTGAAATCCCAACTTTACATGAGGGTGCTATGCCACACTGGGACTTAGCTAAAAAATACGACATCATCGATTTTGAATTAGGTACTAAAATCACAGGTGCAGGTTTCCCAGTTTATAAAGGTAAAGGAGCTAAATTACAACGTGCTTTAATTTCTTACTTTTTAGATAAAAACTCGGATGCTGGTTATGATGAGGTTCAGGTTCCTCACTTAATTAACGAAGCATCGGGTTACGGAACAGGACAATTACCAGATAAAGAAGGGCAAATGTACCACGTAGGAGTAGACGATTTATATTTAATTCCTACCGCTGAGGTTCCGGTTACTAACTTATACCGCGATGTAATTTTACAAGAATCTGATTTCCCAATTTGTAAAACAGGTTATACACCATGTTTCCGTCGTGAGGCAGGATCTTACGGAGCACACGTTCGTGGATTAAACCGTTTACACCAATTCGATAAAGTAGAAATTGTTCGTATCGAGCACCCAGAAAAATCATACGAAGCTTTAGATGGTATGGTGGATCACGTTAAAGGAATTTTAGACGAATTAAAATTACCATACCGTATTTTACGTTTATGCGGTGGAGATATGGGTTTCACTTCAGCCTTAACGTATGATTTTGAAGTTTTCTCTACAGCTCAAGACCGTTGGTTAGAAATTTCATCTGTTTCTAACTTCGAAACGTTCCAAGCTAACCGTTTAAAATTACGTTTTAAAGGTAAAGACGGAAAAATGCAGTTAGCACACACGCTTAACGGTTCTTCATTAGCGTTACCACGTGTATTAGCAGGTATTTTAGAAAATTACCAAACGCCAGAAGGAATCGTTATTCCAGAGGTATTACGTAAATACACAGGTTTTGATATTATAGACTAATTTGTCTTTTAAATAAACTAACAACATGTACTAATGTAGATTTTTGCTACATTAGTACATTGTTTTTTTATACCAATCCTAATTCTTTATGAAAAACCTTTTTCTTTGGCTCTTTTTAGGAATTTCCACTTATGTAATGGCTCAAAACCCTGAGCTTGCTGCTATGTATTTTGATAAAGGAGAATTCGAGAAAGCCGTGGTTCTTTATGAAGATGGATATGCAAAACAACCACACGCTCAATTTAATTATCCTCGCTTATTAATTTGTTATCACGAGTTACAACAATTTGCTAAAGCAGAAAAGTTAATACAAGAGCGTATCTCCAAATATTCGCAGCTTCAAGCTTATGTTGATTTAGGATATACTTATCAATTACAAAACAAATCCGAACTCGCAACTAAAACGTACCATACAGCTTTAGAGCAAATCAAACAAAATCAAAATTATGTGTATAGCATTGCACGTGAGTTTGAAAATAGAGTGTTGCTGGATTATGCCATTAATGCCTATGAGTTAGCCATCTCATTAAACCCAGATTTAAATTTTGATTATCAACTTTCTTTACTCTACGGACAAAAAGGAATGTTTGATAAAATGATTGATAAGATTTTAGATTATACGGATAAAAACCAACAGGCTTTACCCATGGTACAAAATATGTTATCAAGGTACATGAATGAGGATGCTAATGGTAATTTTTCGAATCTGTTACGTAAAGGTTTATTGACCCGAATACAAAAAAGTCAAGAGGTTTTTTGGAGTCATTTTTTAAGTTGGTATTTCGTTCAACAGCAAGAATACGATAAGGCTTTTGTGCACGAAAAGGCTATTTTTACAAGAGAAGGATCCAATCTAAATAAATTAATCTCGTTAGCTTATGCGGCGTCTGCCGAAGATAAAAATGAAACGGCAGAGCTTATATCAAATTTTATTTTAGAAAATACGCAAGATCAATCCATACAAATTCAACTTACAGTTTTAAAAAATAAAATCGCTTTAAAAAAAGCCAAGCCGGCCGATTTTCCTGCAATTAAATCGCTGTTGAGTTCTCAAATAAACTCTTTTGGTATCACTAAAAATTCGTTGCCTTTGGTTTTGCAAACCGCAAAATTTTATGGTTTTCAACTCGCAAATTTTAACGATTCAAAAAATTTAATAGACCAATTATTAAAGTTACCTTTGCAAACCTTTGAGGTGGCCCAAGTAAAAGACCTTTTAGCAGACTTGTATTTAAGCAATGAAAAGTTTAATCAAGCCATTGTGTACTACGCTCAAGTTCAGGACGACCTAAAAAATCATGAGTTTGGCCACGAAGCACAATTTAAAATGGCACAAGCAAGTTATTTTAAAACCGATTTTGATTGGGCAAAAAAACAATACAAAGTTCTTAAACAATCAACCTCTCTTTTAATTGCGAACGACGCCCTAGAGATGTATTTGTTAATTAACGACGTTACCCAACAAGACACAGCCAAAGTAAGCTTAACTAAATTTGCTAAAGCAGATTTTTTAAAGTTTAAAAATAAGTTTACAGAAGCTAAACAAGCATACACCCAAATACTCAAAGAGCATACGGGCGATGCCATAGAGGATGTTACCCTTTACAGGTTGGCAGAAGTAGAAAAAGAACTAGGAAACACCACAACAGCAATTTCTCATTTAGAGCAATTGCTTACCAAGTTTCCGGAGAGCATTTACAGAGACGATGCTTTTTATTTATTAGGCCTTTGGTATGAGGTTTTAGAAAATCCAACCAAAGCTCAAGAAAATTTTGAACACATAATTTTGAACCACCAAGACAGTATTTATTTTTTAGAAGCACAAACTAAATACCGCAAATTACGTGGGGACAAAAACATATAATACACATGATTATTTATAACGTAACAATGAATATCGATGAAGCTGTTCATGAACAGTGGATGAATTGGATGAAAAATTCCTTTATTAAACAAATGCTAGAGACAGAACATTTCTCGGCGGCACGTTTAGTAAAAGTATTAGTGAGCGAGGAAATGGGAGGATTAACCTATTCGGTTCAATTTGAAACGCAAGACAAAGCTACGTTAGACAATTTTTATAAAAACGATCACGACAGATTATTAGGAGAAGGAAACAAACTATTTGCTGATAAAATGTTGATTTTTGCAACTGAATTAGCAGTTTTAGAAGAATATTAAACTGCAACCTCTTATTTATGGATAAAGTAAAAGCTAAAAAACATTTAGGACAACACTTCTTAAATGACGAAAATATAGCCAAAAAAATTGCTGACGCTCTTACCTTAGAAGGGTATGATAAAGTAATTGAAATTGGTCCTGGTATGGGTGTTTTAACAAAGTACATGTTAGAAAAACCTATCGAAACATGGGTAATCGAGATCGATACAGAGTCTGTGGAGTACCTAAAAACACATTACCTTAAATTGTCTAACAAAATTCTTTCAGAAGACTTTTTAAAATACGATTTAACAAAGGTATTTGGAGACGAGCAATACGCCATTATAGGAAATTTCCCTTATAACATTTCTTCTCAAATTGTATTTAAAGCTATCGAAAACAGAGAGCGTGTACCAGAATTTGCAGGAATGTTTCAAAAAGAAGTAGCCGAGCGTATATGCGAACCAAAAGGGAGCAAAGCCTACGGAATCCTTTCTGTACTTACACAAGCCTTTTACGATACCGAGTATTTATTTACCGTATCAGAAAATGTGTTTACACCACCACCAAAAGTAAAATCGGGCGTTATGCGCATGCGTCGAAAGGAAAATTACAAACTTCCTTGCAACGAAAAATTATTTTTCAACGTAGTTAAAACCGCTTTTAACCAACGCCGTAAAACCTTACGTAACAGTTTAAAAGGATTTGATTTATCTGAAGAGTTAAAAGCAGATGAGTTTTTAAACCTTCGTCCAGAACAAGTTAGCGTTCAAGAATTTATAGATTTAACACTAAAAATACAAGCCGATGGAATTTAAAATCAGTAATGAGTTTATCCAAGAAATTGAGAATTTAATCGCGATTAAAAATCAAAACGAGATACTACGTAAGCTCGAGGATATTCACTTTGCTGATATTGCTGAATTAATGAATGAATTAAAAGGAGAAGATGCAGGCTACCTGTTTAAAATCCTTGATTCAGAAGTCAGTTCAGAAATTCTTTTGGAATTAGACGAAGAGGTTCGTGAAAAAATTCTGAACAACCTTTCGGCTAAAGAAATTGCCGAAGAGTTAGACGAAATGGATACCGATGATGCGGTAGACATTATTTCCGAACTTCCTCAAGACATTAAAGACGAGGTAATCTCGGAGCTCGAGGATTTTGAGCACGCCAAAGACATTGTCGAACTTTTACGCTACGACGAGGATACAGCCGGAGGTCTTATGGCCAAAGAATACATTCAAGTTAACGAAAACTGGAACGTATTAACCTGTATTCAAGAAATTCGTAAACAGGCCGAAAACGTATCTCGTGTACATTCGATCTATGTGGTCGACGACGAGGAGCGCCTTAAAGGCCGCCTCTCGCTTAAAGACTTAATCACATCCTCAACCACTACACAAATCAAGGACATCTTTATCCCAAAAGTAGACTCGGTAAAAGTAGATACAGAGGACGTTGAGGTAGCACGTATCATGCAAAAATACGACTTAGAGGCCATTCCAGTTGTCGACGAAACCGGCCGATTAGTTGGGCGTATTACCATAGACGACATTGTCGATGTCATTAAAGAAGAAGCAGACCGTGACTACCAAATGGCAGCCGGTATCTCCCAAGACGTAGAAGCCGACGATAGCATTTGGGAACTTACCAAAGCACGCTTACCGTGGTTATTACTAGCTTTAGGAGGTAGTTTCATTGCCGTAAACATAGCCGGGAGTTTCTCTAGCGCTATGGAAAAATACGCTACCCTGTTTTTCTTTACCCCGTTAGTAGCCGCAATGGCAGGGAACGTTGGGGTACAATCATCCGCAATTATTGTGCAAGGTTTGGCCAACAACACCCTATCAGGCTCGTTACTAAAACGCTTAGGTAAAGAAATGCTGTTAGCCTTTTTCAACAGTTCCGTACTAGCCATACTTTTACTATTAGGAACCCATTTTATTATGGGCACCACGTACGAAATTTCGTCAACCATAGTATTAGCCCTAGTAACCGTAATGATTTTAGCCAGCCTAATCGGGACCTTTGTGCCCATCATGTTACACCGCTACGGTATAGACCCCGCTTTAGCAACCGGACCGTTTATCACCACCAGCAACGACATCTTTGGGCTGTTAATTTACTTCTCAATTGCCAAATTAATATTAGGCTTTTAACATAACACAAAACCTCAGAATACATAAGTAGCTCTGAGGTTTTTTATCTTTTGGGCGTTCCCACGCCTATAAAGTTATCCATGCAATTAAAGTATGGAGTAGGCGTGGGCGGGCTTTCCGCTGTATCTTTTAGTTTGTGGCTTCGAGAGCCTCAGCCACCACTA
>CAVBJB010000062.1:0-8420 GCA_963595625.1 Lachnospiraceae bacterium
CTATTACCCTGTTTTTTTATGTATCCGAATTTTAGAGGGATTTTTAATGGCTTTGCCATGGCTACCTCTTAGACAAATGGTAATTAGTAAATTAAGTTCTAAAAATTCAGTTATTGTTGGTTTTACCTTTAATTATGGAGCACTTTTAGCCGCTACACCATTTATCATGTCCCTTACGGTTTGGATGCTTGATAATTATGATTGGAAATACATGACCTTTATTTCTGCATCATTTCAGGTTTTTTGTGCCGTTTTGGTTATTCTAACTTTTAATAATAAACGCTTTTATAAAAAATTACCCCTTTATCAAATCGATTGGACCAGTTATATTTTAGCTCTAGTTTCTATATTACTCGGAACCTTTGTTTTGGTTTATGGTGAAAAACTATACTGGTTTCAATCTAAAAAAATTATTTTATATACAGCAGTATGTTTAATTGCCTCGGGGATATTTGTATATAGACAAAATTTAATTAAAAGGCCTGTATTAGATTTAAATATCTTTAAATACAGAAACCTAACTTTAGGTGTAACACTATTTATATTTTTTTACATAGCTAGGGCTACACTTAATTTATGCCACGCTACAATGCTCAATGTTTGGTACTGGGAACCTATTAGAGTAGCAAATGTTCAGTACATAAATTTATTAGGTAATGCTATAGGAATGATATGTGCAGCCATTTTATTAGCCAGAAATTTTTCGGTTATTAAAATATTTGCCATGGGATTCTTTTTTCTAGCCGTTTATCATTTTGCATTTACTTTTTTATTGGTACCTGATGTTCGAATAATTGATATTGCCATTCCATATGCAATACAAGGAATTGGAGTAGGTTTACTTTTTGTTCCAATGGTATTATATACCGTATCATCAGTACCCGCTAAATATGCATCATTTGCAGGTTTAATGGGGGTTTTCGGAAGATTTGGTGGGAGTACAATAGGATTCTGTATTATGCAAAATGCAAATGTTTTTTTTACGAATAAACACTACGATAAACTTAGCCAATTTGTAATTGGAGAGTCTGCTGAATATCAACATAGAGTAAGTTTAGAAACTTCTAAATTTTTAAGCAAAGGATTTACCGGAGATGAAGCAAACAAACTAGCATTAAAAAGCATTGTATCTCAAGTAAAAGAACAATCTAATTTATTGTCCTTAATGGAAATTTACACCTACGTAGGATATACAATGCTGATTATATGTTTACTTTTAGTATTTACCCAACCACTATTTAAAACCTATAAATTATTTAGAAACAAAATTTGGAGTAGTTAATAGTAGAAGCAAATTCCTATATATATTTTTTTCATGAATCCTAATTTATTAGGTTTTAAAAGTTCCTCTCATCTATGCTAACTAGATGCAGAGGAATTTTTTTTGTCTATTTTATTGAGATTTCTTTAAACTTAAAACCTTCATATTTTTATTATCTTTACACACTCTTTTTAAAAAACAAATCCAAAAAAATGTACTTAATTTTTGATACAGAAACTACAGGTTTACCGCGTGATTATAACGCCCCAATTTCTGATACAGACAATTGGCCAAGATGTATACAAATTGCTTGGCAATTACACGACGAAATGGGTAATCTTATAGAACATCAAGATTATTTAGTACAGCCCGATGGGTTCGATATTCCGTATGATTCTGAAAGAATTCACGGTATCTCAACTGCATTAGCACAAAAAAACGGGATTCCTTTACAAGATGTTTTAGATAAATTCAACGAAGTTTTAGGAAAAGCTCAATTTATAGTAGGGCAAAATGTTGGGTTTGACGTTAAAATTATGGGTGCCGAATTTTATCGTAAAAATTACGATAACGAGTTAGATCAATTACCCGTTTTAGATACTTGCACAGAAGTTACAGCAAATTTATTAAAACTACCCGGAGGTCGTGGAGGGCGTTATAAACTACCTACTCTAACTGAACTTCATAGTTATTTATTTGGCGTACCCTTCTCGGAAGCTCACAATGCCACTGCCGATGTAGAGGCAACTACCCGTTGTTTTTTAGAATTAATTAGAAGAGAAGTTTTTACAGCGGACGAACTTTTTGTAGACGACGATTATTTTAAAGAATTTAAAACCGTTAACCCAAAACCTTTTGAGTTAATTGGCTTAAAACACATCAACCTCAAAAAAGCTTCAGACGATATCCGTAAGGAAATCGAAGCGCTACAAAAAAAGAAAGATCCAGTAAAAACTACTAGTATTGATCTTTCAAAACATACATTTGCACATTTACACAACCACACTCAATTTTCTGTTTTACAATCTACCATAGATATTGGTGCAGTTGTAAAAAAAGCGGCTGCCGAAAAAATGTCTGCTATTGCAATGACCGATCATGGTAACATGATGGGAGCCTTTAAATTTGTGAGTGCCATTTTAGGTCACAACAAAGGCGTAGCAGGTAAAATAAAGGAAGCTATTGAAAACGGAGAAGAACCTACAGATGTTGAAATTAAACCTATCGTAGGTTGCGAATTCCACATTTGCGAAAATCATAAAGACAAGACTAAAAAAGACAACGGTTACCAAGTTGTTTTATTAGCTAAAAATAAAAAAGGCTACCATAATTTGGCCAAACTTTCGTCTATAGCTTTTATCGACGGATTTTATTACGTACCGCGTATTGATAAAGAAATTCTTTTAAAATATAAAGAGGATATCATTGTCCTTTCAGGTAATTTAATGGGAGAAATTCCTAACAAAATTTTAAATACAGGTTTAAAACAAGCCGAGGAGGCTCTTCTTTGGTGGAAGGAACATTTTAAAGATGATTTCTACCTAGAAATTATGCGACACAATCAAGAGGATGAAAACCGTGTAAACGCAAGTTTAATTGAACTTTCTCAAAAGCACCATGTTAAATTAATAGCTACTAACAACACCTATTACATGGAAAAATCGGATGCCAACGCACACGATATTTTACTATGTGTAAAAGATGGTGAAAAACAAGCTACTCCAATAGGTAAAGGACGTGGCTATCGATACGGGCTGCCAAACTCTGAATATTATTTTAAAACGCAAGATGAAATGAAAGCATTATTTGCTGAAATTCCAGAGGCTATTATTAATATTCAAGAAATTGTAGATAAAGTTGAAATTTACAATTTAGCACGTGAAGTTCTTCTTCCAAAATTCGATATTCCAGAAGAATTTGCTGACGCAGAAGACGAAAAGGATGGAGGAAAACGTGGAGAGAATGCCTATTTACGCTATTTAACTTACAAGGGAGCAGAAAAAAGATATCCAGAAATTACCGATGAAATTCGCGAACGTTTGGACTTCGAGCTTCAAATTGTTGCTAACTCAGGATATCCGGGATATTTCTTAATTGTACAAGACTTTATTGCCGCTGCGCGAGAAATGGGCGTAGCTGTAGGTCCAGGTCGTGGATCGGCCGCAGGATCAGCTGTCGCCTATTGTTTAGGAATTACCAACTTGGATCCTATTAAATACGATTTACTTTTTGAGCGTTTCTTAAACCCAGACCGTGTATCCATGCCCGATATTGATATCGACTTTGATGATGAAGGTCGTGGTCGAGTAATGGATTATGTAATTAATAAATACGGATCTAACCAAGTAGCTCAAATTATCACGTATGGTAAAATGGCTACAAAATCGTCTATTAAAGATGCGGCGCGTGTACTGGATTTACCTTTATACGAGTCAGAAAGGATAGCTAAGCTTATCCCAACCATGATGCCAGGGAAATGGAATCTTGCTCGATTTTTAAAAGAACCCGAAGACGAGATTAAAAAAGCTGTAAAAACAGACGAGTTCGAACCTATAAAAGAATTAATATCAATTGCTAATCAAGGAGATTTAGCTTCAGAAACCATTCAACAAGCTAAAATTATCGAAGGTTCTATGCGTAATACAGGAATTCATGCCTGTGGAGTTATTATTACTCCAGACGATATTACCAATTTCGTACCTGTACAAACCGCAAAAGATTCTAACCTATACGTTACACAATTTGATAACTCGGTGGCTGAGTCTGCCGGATTATTAAAAATGGATTTCTTAGGATTAAAAACACTTACATTAATAAAGGATACTTGTGCTATTATAAAGCAACGTACCGGTGTAGTAATTGATCCAGAAACCATTCCTATTGATGATGAAAAAACATACCAACTTTTCCAACGCGGTGAAACCGTAGGGGTTTTCCAGTACGAGAGTGCGGGTATGCAAAAATACATGCGCGAACTTAAGCCAACCGTTTTTGGTGACTTAATTGCCATGAATGCCTTATACCGTCCAGGTCCTTTAGAATATATTCCATCCTTCATTCGTCGTAAAAATGGTGAAGAACCTATTACGTATGATTTAGATGCTTGTGAAGAATACTTAAAAGAAACTTATGGTATTACCGTTTATCAAGAGCAGGTAATGCTTTTATCTCAAAAATTAGCTGGGTTTACAAAAGGTGAAGCCGACGTATTACGTAAAGCTATGGGTAAAAAGCAAAAAGATGTATTGGATAAAATGAAACCTAAGTTTGTTGAACAAGCTTCAGCAAAAGGACATGATGCCGTTATATTAGAAAAGATTTGGAAAGACTGGGAGGCCTTTGCATCCTATGCCTTTAATAAATCACACTCTACTTGTTATGCATGGGTGGCGTACCAAACGGCCTATTTTAAGGCGCATTACCCTGCAGAATATATGGCTGCCGTACTTTCTAATAACATGAACGATATTAAATCGGTTACATTTTTTATGGAAGAATGTAAACGTATGGGCTTAAAAGTACTGGGACCTGATGTTAATGAGTCTCACTATAAATTTGCCGTAAACGATAATTACGAAATTCGTTTTGGAATGGGAGCTATTAAAGGTGTTGGAGAAGGTGCCGTTAATACCATTATAGAAAACAGAAAGGACGGGAACTATAAATCTATTTTTGATTTAGCTAAACGAATCGATCTTCGCGCAGCAAATAAAAAGGCTTTTGAAAATTTGGCGCTTGCTGGTGGCTTTGATTGTTTTACAGATACTCATAGAGCACAATATTTTCATACCGGAGAGGATAACATTACCTTCCTAGAAAAGGCTATGAAATATGGAGCTAAACATCAAGAAAATGCTAATTCGGCTCAAGTAAGTTTATTTGGAGATACGTCAGATGTTCAAATTCCTGAACCAACAATTCCACAATGTGAGGAATGGGGCGCTATGGAGAAACTGGCAAAAGAAAAAGAAGTGGTAGGTATTTATATTTCAGGACACCCGTTGGACGATTATAAGTATGCCATAAAATTCTTCTGCAATAATAAATTAGAAGAACTAAAAGATCTTGAAAGTTTAGTAGGCCGAAATCTTTCATTTGGTGGAATTATTACAGATGTTCAACACCGTACAGCAAAAAATGGTAAAGGTTGGGCTACTTTTATTGTAGAAGGTTATGACGAAAGTTATGAGTTTAGAATTTTTGATGAAGAATATTTAAAGCTACGTCACTTTTTAGTCTTAAGTCAATTTATCTATTTAAAAGTAACCATCAAAGAAGGTTGGGTTAACAAAACAACCGGTAAAAAGTCTGATCCTAAAATCCAATTTTTGCAGATGAATTTATTACAGGATGTATTAAGTTCTAATGCTAAAAAACTTTCTATCCTTTTATCAATTTTTGATTTTGACGAGACTAAGGTGATGGAAATGAATGAGATATTTAATCAACATCCAGGAAACACTCAAGTAAATTTTGAAGTTCTGGAAATCGAGAAAATTAAAAAAATTGTTGAAACTACATTACCAACGGAAGATGCTATAGCAGAATTAGAAGATGAGAACGAGGAAGTTCAAAATAAAATAATTGCAGAGGAAGTTGAAGAATATAAAATAGTCACTAAAGTTTCTATGGATAGTAGAAAATTAAAAGTAGATATTAATCCTTTATTTTTATCTCAATTAGAGCAATTAAATATAAAATTTAAGTTATCATAAATTATAATAAGTAATTATAGTATAGTTAAAAGTGATAACTAGAGTAAAATAATATCTAGAAATAATTGTTATATTTGTAACACAAACTAATTTTTAAGTTAAGTAAATTATGGCATTAGTAATAACAGATGCTACATTTGAAGATGTAGTTTTAAAATCAGATAAACCAGTAGTAGTAGATTTTTGGGCAACTTGGTGTGGACCTTGCCGTATGGTAGCTCCAATTATTGAAGAGTTAAGCCAAGAGTTCGAGGGTAAAGCTATTGTTGGTAAAGTAGATGTTGATGAGAACCAAGACTTTGCATCTAGATTTGGTATCCGTAACATCCCAACGGTTTTAATTTTCCAAAACGGAGAAGTTGTAGGACGTCAAGTTGGTGTAGCTCCTAAAGAAACATACGCTCAAGCTGTTAACGCTTTATTATAATAATAACTCGTTTAATTACAATAAAAAAGGACTTTCAATGTATTTTTGAAAGTCCTTTTTTATTAGATATTTTTTAAATTGATAACTTCTTGATCAGTTAATAATCTCCAGTTACCACGTGGTAAATTCTTTTTATTTAATCCAGCAAACATGACACGGTCAACTTTTAAAACATTATATTTTAAATGTTCAAAAATGTTACGCACAACTTTTACGTTAGCAGTTCCTAATTTAATACCAATTTCTGATTTTGGCTGATTCTCTACATATTCAATTTCATCAACATGTATACGGTGATCATCAATATAAATTCCACCTTTAATCTTCTCTAAATCCTCGTATTTTAAATTCTTATCTAAAGATACTTGGTAAACTTTTGGAGAACGTTGTTGTGGCTTAGAAAACTTAAGTAACAAATCAGAATCATTTGTAAATAATAACAATCCTGTTGTTGACTTGTCCATACGACCTACCGGCTGAATTTTTGCCTTAGTAGCCATACGTACTAAATCCATAACATTACTAGTTTGCTTATCTGCATCTCCAATAGTTGAGAATCCTTTTGGTTTGTTTAAAAGGACATAAACCTTTTTCTCTGGAGTAATTAAACTACCATCAAAGTTTACTACATCTGTTGGTTTTACTTTGTAACCCATTTCGGTAACTACAACACCATTAACAGTTACATTACCTGATTGTATGTAAATATCTGCATCACGTCTTGAGCAAACTCCTGAGTTAGATATATATTTGTTTAAACGAATATCTTCGTCTAAACTTTTAACTACTTTTTGTTTCGGTTTAGATTCAAAACTTGGTTTTCCTTTAAATCCTCCAAATTTCTTTCCGCCTTCTTCTTTTTTAAATCTAGTTTGTCCTGATCCTGCTGATCCAGAACGCTTATCATCTCCAAATTTTGGCTTATTTGGTTTAGATGAAGAGAATCTTTTAGTATTGTTATTCCCTTTACCGTTATTCATTTTCAATAATTTTTTACAAAGATACTATTTATTAAACGATTACAATACATTTTATCACCTTTATAAGTTTTTATAATTGCAATATTTGCTTTCCATGCAAGATAACATTAGGATCTATTAATAAAATTGAAAATATTCCTATTAAAATTAAAATCTTTATTAAAAAATGTATTTTCTTATATCCTTTACTACCATCCGTTTTTAATAACATTACATTGATTACAAACAATAAGATGATAGCAAAATATAAAAACACAAACATATAGCCTACGTTAAAAAAACTTAATAAAAGCTTTATTGGCAATAAAATTAGAATGGATAATAAAAGAATGAATCTCTTAGTATATACCTCGCCAAATACTACAGGAATGGTACGATAATTATTTACCAAATCACCCTTTATAGAAGTTAAATCTTTAATTAATTCGCGTATTAAGACCAGTAAAATAACCAAAGCAGCGTGTACAAAAATTACCGGATTAAATTCCTTAAAATACATTAAAATACCAAAAAAAGGCAAAACAGCTCCTAATGCTGCACTAATGTTACCAATAAAAGGAATCTTTTTTAATTTGTGCGAATAAAACCAAAGCCAGAAAATATAAGCCGAAAAAAATACACCCGCATGCCACGAAACTATAAATGCAAAACCAGCACTCAAAAAATTCAAACCAAAATAAACCTTCAATTTAAATCCCTGACTCACCACACGGTCTAACATCGTTTTGTTTGGTCTATTAATTAAATCCTTCTCAGAGTCATAAAAATTATTAATAATATATCCACCTGCAATGGCTAAACTAGACGCTAAAACTATTAAAAACAAGTTTAAATCCAATAAAACATCTAAAGCCCTTTTCTCTGATCCTAAAATAAAAATAGAAGCCAAATATTGCGCAATAGCAATAACAATAATATTGTATCCTCTAATAACAGAGAACAAACTCAAAAACTTATATAATATATATTTTGTACTGCGCTTCAACATAACTCAAAAATAAAAAAAAAGTCCCTAAAACTAGGGACTTTAAATTCTA
>CAVBJB010000063.1:0-8343 GCA_963595625.1 Lachnospiraceae bacterium
GTATTGAGATGTCAGATGTAAGATGTAAGATGTAAGATATGAGATATGAGATATGAGATATGAGATATGAAATATAATTATTGAGTTTAAGATTTATGAATAGTTTTGATTTAAGCTTTTAAATTTAATAAATAATATAATGATGTAACTAAAAAAACCCAACCTTAAAGGCTGGGTTTATAGATATATAAGTAAGATAGATTGTTAAACGATTGTTATTTTACTTTATTTACAATAGCTGCGAAAGCCTCTGGGTGGTTCATAGCTAAATCTGCTAATACCTTACGGTTTAACTCGATGTTGTTAGCTTTTACTTTCCCCATGAATTGAGAATAAGACATTCCGTGTAAACGAGCTCCTGCGTTAATACGCATGATCCATAATGAACGGAAGTTTCTTTTGTTTTGTTTTCTATCGCGGTATGCGTATTGTAACGCTTTTTCAACAGCGTTTTTAGCAACTGTCCAAACGTTTTTACGTCTTCCAAAGTAACCTTTGGCAAGTTTTAATACTTTTTTTCTTCTTGCTCTTGAAGCAACTGCATTTACTGATCTTGGCATAATTTAATTTTTTTTGTAGTAAGGCGCTATTTCTAGACTTATATTCCGAAGGGAATGCCCACTCCAGGGTTATGAAATGATTTTAACCGTAATACGATTAGCGTTTAATTAGATTAAACGTAATTGCATTTTAACGCTTCTCTCGTCTGCTTTGTGTACTAAAGTAGAGTGAGTTAAAGCTAATTTACGTTTCTTAGTCTTTTTAGTTAAAATGTGACTTTTGAAAGCGTGTTTTCTTTTGATTTTTCCAGAGCCAGTAACTTGAAAGCGTTTCTTAGCACTAGATTTAGTTTTCATTTTAGGCATCTTATTCCTAGGTATTAGATTATCTTACTTATCTATATTTTTAACCCGAGGGTTTATTTTTTCTTTTTAGGAGCAATGTACATGATCATACGCTTACCTTCTAAAACAGGCATAGCTTCAACTTTACCATACTCTTCAAGATCTTGAGCTAATCTTAATAATAAGATTTGTCCTTGTTCTTTATAAATAATAGAACGTCCTTTAAAGAATACGAAAGCTTTAAGTTTAGAACCTTCTTTTAAGAATTTTTCAGCATTCTTTTTCTTGAACTCATAATCATGCTCATCTGTTTGAGGTCCAAAACGAATTTCTTTCACTACAATTTGAGTAGATTTTGCTTTAAGCATTTTATCTCTCTTTTTTGCTTCGTATAAGAATTTACCGTAATCAGCGATTTTACACACAGGAGGTACAGCATTAGGTGAAATCTCAACTAAATCCAAACCTTGCTCTTCCGCCATTCTTAAGGCTTCCGATGTTTTATAAACTCCTGGTTCGATGTTATCACCGACTAATCTTACTTCAGGAACGCGTATACCTTGATTGGTTTTGTGTAGTTCCTTTTTTTCCTCACGAGGTCTCCCTCCATTGTTTCTGATTGCTATGGCTATAAAAATTTAAATTAAACTTAATTAAAATTGCTTTAAAGACTTATTAACTTCTTCTTTAATTAAAGCTGCAAAAGCTTCAACCGTCATGGTCTCGTTTGTCTTACCAGCATTACCGTGTTTACGTACGGAAATGGTATTGTTTTTTTCTTCGTCTTCACCTAAAATAAGCATGAATGGAACCTTGCTTACCTCTGCTTCACGAATTTTTTTACCAATTGTTTCATTTCTGTTATCAACCACGGCGCGAATTTCGTGATTTTCTAGCAAATCTAAAACTTTTTTTGCATAATTTTCGTATTTCTCACTTAAAGAAAGTATAGAAACTTGCTCTGGCATTAACCATAGTGGGAAATTTCCTGCAGTATTTTCAAGTAAGATTGCAATAAAACGTTCCATAGAACCAAATGGAGCACGGTGAATCATTACAGGTCTATGCAATTGGTTATCTGAACCTTTGTAAGATAAGTCAAAACGTTCTGGTAAATTGTAATCTACCTGAATTGTTCCTAACTGCCAGCTACGTCCTAATGCATCTTTAACCATAAAGTCTAATTTTGGTCCATAGAATGCAGCTTCTCCTGATTCTATCACATAATTTAGCCCTTTGTCTTTTGCCGCATTAATAATAGCTTGTTCTGCTTTTTCCCAGTTCTCTACAGATCCGATATATTTATCTGGATTAGAAAGATCACGAACAGATACTTGAGCTGTAAAGTTATCAAAACCTAAAGATCCGAATACATAAAGTACTAAATCGATTACGTTTTTAAACTCCGCATCTAACTGATCTGGCGTACAGAAAATGTGTGCATCGTCTTGAGTAAATCCACGTACACGAGTTAAACCGTGTAACTCACCTGATTGCTCGTAACGGTAAACAGTACCAAATTCTGCATAACGCTTAGGTAGATCTTTGTAAGACCATGGTTTTGCATTATAGATTTCACAGTGGTGTGGACAGTTCATTGGTTTTAATAAGAACTCCTCCCCGTCTGCTGGTGTTGTAATCGGTTGGAAAGAATCTGCTCCGTATTTAGCATAGTGTCCAGAAGTTACGTATAACTCTTTACTACCAATATGAGGAGTAACAACTTGCTCATATCCTGCTTTTTTCTGAGCCTTTCTTAAAAATTGCTCTAAACGGTCGCGTAAGGCAGCACCTTTAGGTAACCATAAAGGTAAACCTTGTCCTACTTTTTGAGAAAAGTGGAAAAGCTCTAACTCTTTACCTAATTTACGGTGGTCTCTACGTTTAGCTTCTTCTAATAACTCTAAATATTCTGTAAGTTCTTTTTGTTTAGGGAAAGAAATACCGTACACACGTGTAAGTTGTTTGTTTTTCTCATCACCTCTCCAGTAAGCACCTGCAATATTTAAAATTTTAACTGCTTTAATGATTCCTGTGTTAGGAATGTGTCCTCCACGACATAAGTCTGTAAACGTAGAATGGTCACAAAATGTTATAGTACCGTCCTCTAAGTTTGTAATTAACTCGGTCTTGTAAGGGTTGTCTTTGTATAATTCTAAGGCTTCTGCTTTAGAGGCAGAACGCATTTTAAAATCGTGTTTTTCTTTAGAAATTTCTAAAACTCTGTCCTCAATTTTCTTAAAGTCAGCGTCAGTAATTTTCTCGTCACCAAAGTCAATATCGTAATAAAAACCATTGTCGATGGCAGGACCAATAGTTAAGATAGAATTTGGATAAAACTCTTGTATAGCTTGCGCCATAACGTGAGATGTAGAATGCCAAAACGCTTTTTTACCGTCTTTGTCATTCCAAGTATATAAAATAAGAGCACCGTCCGTGGTTAATTCGGTAGTTGTTTCCACAGTTGTACCATTAAAAGAAGCAGAAATAACGTTTCTAGCTAATCCTTCGCTGATGCTTTTGGCAACATCCATTGGAGTAACACCTTGTGCAAACTCCTTTACAGAACCATCCGGCAATGAAATCTTGATCATAATTCTTAATTAATAAAGTGCAAATATAAAGCAATCCTAAAAATAAAGCTACACATATACGTTTAAACTTTATCGGAAATTTAAATAAATTTTAAATTTTAAAATTAAAAGCGAATAATAATGTAATTTTGCAAAAAAATATACACATGGACCAAACGTCTAAAAAAATACAAAAAAATTTACATCCACGAAATCTACATAATAACGGTTATAACTTAGAGCATTTACTAAAATTTGTACCGGAATTAAAAGAACATATTATTAAAAACAAAACAGGGGAAGACACTATTAACTTTGCACATCCTGAGGCAGTACGTTTATTAAACAAAGGTTTATTACTTGCAGATTATAAATTAGAGTTTTGGACTATTGCAAAAACAAACTTATGCCCACCTATACCAAGTAGAGCTGATTATATCCATACCATTGCAGATATTTTAGGCGAAAACTCTGGAGAAATACCAACGGGTACTAAAGTAAAAATTTTAGATATTGGTACAGGAGCAAGTTTAATTTACCCTATTATTGGAGTAAGTACTTACAACTGGGAATTTGTAGGAAGTGAGGTTGACAAAGCCTCTGTTAATAACGCAAAATTAATTATTGAGCGTAATAAAAAATTAAAACAAAACGTAACAGTACGTTTACAAGAAAACAAGCGTAATATTTTAAAAGGAATTATTTTACCTGCAGAGTATTATGATTTTGTAATGTGTAACCCTCCGTTTTTTGGATCTAAACAAGAAGCAGATTTACAAAACCAGAAAAAAACTACAAATTTAGGTTTAAAAGTAGACGGTAAAGCTACACCAAATTTTTCTGGACAAAACAATGAACTTTGGTGCGAGGGCGGAGAAAAGGCCTTTATTACCAATTACATTTACGAGAGCAAGCACTTCAAAAATCAATCGTTATGGTTCTCTACCCTAGTGTCTAACAAGGACCATTTAAAAGCTTTTAACGCGCCGCTTAAAAAAGTAGGCGTTAAAGAAAGTAAAGTGGTGGAGATGAAACACGGAAACAAAGTTTCGAGATTATTAATTTGGAGATTCTAATACATTAATCCTTATTCTGTACAAGAGTAAGGATTTTTTTTTATTTGGGCGTTGCGCGCCTTTTAGTGGGCGCGCCGGGTGTTACGCACTCGCTCTTACTGCATTGCATTGCGTAAGGAGCTTAAACAAAGCTGCACCCCCTAACGCGGGTAAAACCACAAGTAGTAAAACTAAAAAACTCCGCTAAGGTTTTGGCCTTAGCGGAGTTTTTTTTATAGTTACTGTACAGCGGAGCGCGTGAGGGATTGTAGCGGCATCCTTTTTTGCATGAGGTACGAGGGTAAAAAAGATATAGCATAAAGCCCGACCCGTAGTAAACCGATAGCTTTGCTTGAGGTTTACGATGGGGCACGCCCATAAAAAAAAGCCTCAAAAAACTTACGTTCCTTGAGGCTTTTGTATTGTTTGATGTTTGTTATGCTTTAGTTTCCTCAGCTACTTGTGCTGCGTTAGCCTCTGCATGTAAACGCTCAATTTCTTCTTTATCTTTTTTAGGCATTGTATCCACTAAGATTGGAGTTGCTAAGAATAAAGATGAGTAGGTACCTACTACGATACCAATTAACATAGCGAATACGAATCCGCGGATTGAGTCTCCACCAAATAAGAACATGATTAATAATACTACGATTAATGTTAATGAAGTATTCATTGTTCTTGATAATGTAGTGTTTACAGAATCGTTAACGATTTGGTTAAAGTTCCCTTTAGTTTTACCTGCTAAGAACTCACGTACACGGTCAAATACAATTACGGTATCGTTCATTGAGTATCCAATTACTGTAAGGATAGCCGCGATAAAGTGTTGGTCCATTTCCATGTGGAATGGCATAAATTTGTATAATAACGAGTATGTTCCTAATACAAAAATAACGTCGTGTACTACAGATGCAATGGCTCCTAATGAGTATTGCCATTTTCTGAATGATAAGAATAAGTATAAGAATACTACTACCATTGATCCTACTACTGCAAGTACAGAGTCTGCTTTAATATCGTCTGATACGGCTGCAGATACTTTAGAGGCTTGTACTACTCCTAACATTTCCCCTTCGATAGGTTTGATGAAGTTTTCGTAAGAAATATCGTTAGTATAGTATGCTTTTAAACCGTTGTATAATTTTTGGTTTACTTCTTGGTCTACTGCAGATGTTTCGTCTTCAACTTTGTATTTAGTAATAATACGCATTTGGTCTGCTGGACCAAATTGTTTAACCTCAACATTTACACCAAATTCAGCACTTAATTTTTCAGATACTTCAGCAGGAACAACTTCTTTGTCAAATTTAACTTGGAATGTACGACCTCCTACAAAGTCAACACCTTGATCAAATCCGTTGATTGCGAATGATGCAAAAGATCCTACAACAATAATAGCAGAAATAAAATAAGTTACTTTTTTAATTTTAATAAAATCAAAATTAAAGTTTGTAAACCAATTTTTAGTGATATTAGTCGTGAAATTTAAAGTTTTGTTTTTAGCAATATCTTTATCAATAAACATACGAGCAATAAAGATTGCTGTAAATAAAGAGGTAACAATACCAATTAATAAAGTTGTAGCGAAACCTTTGATAGGTCCTGTTCCAAAAATATAAAGGATAACACCTGTTAAAATGTGTGTAACGTTAGCGTCAACAATAGAGCGCATAGCACCTTGCCAGCTGTATGATGATTTAACAGCGTCTGCAAGAGATTTACCGTCTCTTAATTCTTCTTTAGCTCTTTCGTAGATAATAATGTTAGCATCTACTGCTGTACCCATTGTTAATACGATACCTGCAATACCAGGTAAAGTTAATACTGCTCCAATAGAAGCTAAAATACCAAATAATAAAAGTAAGTTAATTAATAAAGCAACGTTTGCATACCAACCTGCTTTACCGTAGTAAAATACCATCCAAACTGCAACTGCAAGTAAACCAATAACAGATGAAAGGATACCATAGTCAATAGCTTGTTGCCCTAATGATGGACCAACGATTTCTGATTGAACGATATCTGCAGATGCAGCCATTTTACCAGATTTTAAAATGTTAGCCATGATTTTAGTTTCCTGGATTGTAAAGTCTCCTGTAATTTCAGAACGACCACCAGCAATAGGACCTGTAGAAACAGATGGAGCAGAATATACTGTGTTATCTAACACAATAGCAATAGCATTTTTTTGAGAAGAAACTTTACCTGTTAATTCTTCCCATACTCTAGCACCTTCAGTATTCATTTGCATAGAAACTGCTGGTTTAGACATTTGGTCAAACGTGTCAGCTGCTTCAATAATAACACCTCCTGTTAATGGCGCTTTATTTTCGCGGTTTCCTTTTAAAGCATAAAGTTGAACCGTTGTTGGATCTTTTTCAGAAATTTTAGACCATAAGAATTTAGTATAAGCTAACTCTCCTGGTAATAAGTTACGAATGTCGCTACGTTTTAAAATTGCATTTACAGCTGCAGTATCTTTAGTTTTTGCCATACCAATAACAGCAGCACCTTGAAACATTGAAGGTTGTAAATATTTAAATAACGGTTCGTTTTTAAGTGGGTTAACTGCATCCGTAGCTGTAGAATCAGCCGTTTTAGATGCAGCACTTAATAATTGATCTACTTTAGATCCTGCAGCAGTAGCTGTAGAGTCTGCAACAGCAACCTCTTCTACTTTAGTAGTTTGTTTTAATTGCTCGTTAGTAGCTTGTAAGAAATTAAAAACTTCCTCAAACTTATATGTTTCCCAGAACTCTAATTGAGCTGTAGATTGTAATAATTGTTTGATTTCGTCGATGTTTTTAGCTCCTGGTAATTCCACAAGGATACGACCTGTTTTACCAATCATTTGGATGTTTGGAGAAGTTACACCAAACTTGTCGATACGCTCACGTAATACACGGAAAGAACTCTCAACAGCCTCGTCAACTTTTTTGTTGATGATTGATTTAACTTGAGAATCGCTCATCTCGAAAGTTACCTCAGGTAAATTTCTGTTAGAGAAGATCTCTGGAGAAGATAATTTAATAGAACCTTTAGCATTTTTATCAAAAGCATCGTAAAAAGCATCAATAAACGCTTGGTTACCCTCACGGTTAGCTTGAGCATCCGCTAGAGATTTGTTGAAGATTGCGTTAGTTGAATTGTTCGATAAATTTTTTAAAATATCTTTTTGGTTGATTTGTAGGATTACGTTAATACCACCCTCTAAATCTAATCCTTTTTTAACTTTCTGATCTTTAACGCCATTATAAGTATGACCTAAAAAAACACTTTGATTACCAATAGAGTCTAAGTAATGAAGTTCTTTTTCAGTGTCTCCATTAGCAAACTTTTTAGCGTCTGCCTCAACTTTATTAGCAATGAAGGTAAAAGAAAGCTGGTAAATACTTACCAATGCAAATACAATTGCAATAAATTTAATGATTCCTTTATTCTGCATTATGATTAAAATTAATTAAAGTTCAAATTTGTTTTTAAGCACTTTTAAAGGATTCTTTAGCTTAAAAACGGACAAATATATAACTTCACAAAACATTAACCAATAATTTACTTATGAATTGAAAGGATTTTTGCAAAAAAAATAAAGTCAACTTATAAAAGTTGACTTTATGAATTTTAAAAGATACCGATGTAGTTTCCGTTTGGTAGTTGTTCTAATACAGAACCTACAGTAAATCCAACCGGTGATGGATTTGTTGCATCTAATACATAAACGTTACCGCCTTGATTTGCAGCCGTAACCGCTATATATAATTTTTTATCTTTAACTACTGCTTGTCTGCAATCATTAAAATTAATAGCATCTGGTAAATTTAATTGTGTTGCTGTATGGTTGTATAAATCAACGCGTGCAATAGCCCAATT
>CAVBJB010000064.1:0-8239 GCA_963595625.1 Lachnospiraceae bacterium
TTTTCTATTTCATTATGCACCACATGATGCGCTGATTTTTTATCTTCAATATTGTTTATAATTTCATCGAGTTCATCCCTTAGTACCTCATAAACCTTAACACTATCGTTTTGGTTTAATAATTTAAAACTCGTTGTAAAAACATCGTACATTAAATATCTTGTATATAAATTTACAGCAGGGTCTCGCTGAATTTGCCTGAGTGTATCTAAAGCTTCTTCACTTCTTTTTTTAACATTCAAACTTCCTGCAATACGTAATCTAGAAAAATTAATTAAATATTGGGATTGACCTAAATGCGCATATTTATTCCCCTTTTTATACCATTTAAATGATTCTTCTTTAAAATTCGTGTCTAAATAATCGCCATAGTTAATACTAGCTCTGGCAATACTAGTATAATTTTTGGGATTTAAAGAATCCGTAACTTTAAGCAAATTATATAATTTTATACTGGTGCTTTGTAAAGCAGCTGTATCATTAATAATGCCGTATACGGAAAGTAAATTAGTACCAATCCCTAGCCTTTTAATTTCGGGGTTTTTTAATTTTTTTTTATCAATATAAAGTTCAAGATCTTTTAAAGAAGTTATTGCTTCATTATACCTATTCTTATCTAATAAATAGTCTACATTTAACTGTCGGTAATAATAATATTCTTCCCACAAGTTATTTTGTGTGGTAATTGTATTAATCTCCTCTAATACATATTTGTATTCTTCGGTACGTTCTTGGTTCTTTAAGACCTTAACTAAATTAAATTTTGCATCTACAATAAATTTAGAATCTACAGCTGTATCTAAAGCTTTTTTTACCAAAAACTCAACTTCCTCTAAATCTCCTTGGTCTACTTGCCTGGAAAGATATTCCAAAAAATCTTTTCTACTGTTATTATTCTGAGAAAAAACGACCACAGAAGTTAACATAAAAAATATGCTAATTATCCACTTCATAATTGAATTTTTTGTAAAAAAAGAGTCCTACATAGGACTCTTTTAAATTATATTTCGTTTAAAACTTGTGTAATAGAATCTAAGTTAGGGGTTAATATAACTTCAATTCTTCGGTTTCTAGCCTTACCTATATCGTTAGAATTACTGTCTATAGGAGCATATTCACTACGACCCGCAGCAGTTAAATTCTTTTTTATAATTTTCTCGTTTTGAACTAAAATTTCTACAACCGAAAGTGCTCGTTTAGTAGATAAATCCCAGTTATTGTTTATCATACCACCAATGTTACCTTTAATTACATCATTGTCCGTATGACCTTCTATCAAAACAGATATATCCGGATTATTTGCTAAAACTTTTCCTAACTCTTGTATAGCAACTTTACCATTATCATTAACTGTCCAAGAACCTGTTTTAAAAAGTAATTTATTCTCTAAAGAAACATATACTTTACCATTTTTTTGCTCAACTGTTAAACCTTTACCTTCAAAGGCATTTAACGCACTCGATAGGGTTTCTTTTAACAAGTTCATTTTAGCTTCTTGGTCTGCTATTAGCTTTTCAAGCTCCGCAACTCTTGATGAACGTGTTTTAAGCTCGTTGTTTAAAGATTGTAAACGCTCTTTTTCTGCATTTAGTGCTTTTTCTTTAGCATCTAATTCTGCAAGTAACTCTCTATTTTTATTTAAATTACTTTTTGAGGATTCATCTGCGTTCTTTTCTAGTTTAGCGTAGGATGCTTCTAAGTTTTTTAAATTAGTAGAAGCTGCATTGTAATCAGAGGCTAATTTATCTCTTTCAGCTTTTAAACGATCAAACTCAGTTTGTAAATTGTTCTTATCTAGTTCTAATTGATTTTTGTTTGAAGATAGAGCATCTAATTGATCTGATAATTCTCTGTTTTGTTGTTTTATACCAGATAATTGATCTTCTAACTCCGTATACATTTTTTTAGATACACAAGATGTTGATAACGCTGCAAGCGCAACAACCGCAATAACTTTTTTATACATAGGTACTCTTATCTTTTTATTTAATTTCTACTAATATAGGGCAATGGTCGGAGTGCACTACATGGGGTAATATGCTAGCACGTACTAATCTATCTTCAAGACTTCTCGAAACTAAATTATAGTCAATTCTCCAACCTTTGTTGTTGTTTCGAGCATTGGCTCTGTAACTCCACCAACTGTAATGGTGTGGTTCTTTATTAAAATGCCTAAAGCTGTCTATAAAACCTGCTTTCATAAAAGCATCTATCCACGCTCTTTCTTGTGGTAAAAAACCCGAAACTTTTGCATTTCTTATCGGGTCATGTATATCGATAGCCTCATGACAAATATTATAATCCCCACAAATAATTAAATTAGGAATTTCAACCTTTAACTCGTCTATGTAATTTTGGAAATCATCCATATACATAAACTTATGAGAAAGTCTATCTTCATTTGTTCCTGAGGGTAAATATAAACTCATTACAGACACATCGTCAAAATCAACACGTAAATTACGGCCTTCAAAATCCATATGCTCAATACCTGTTCCAAATACCACATTATTAGGCTTAATTTTACTTAAAATTGCAACACCACTGTACCCTTTTTTTTGGGCAGGATAATAATATTGGTAAGTATAGCCTAATGCTTTTATTAAATCCGTTGGGATTTGGTTTTCCTGAGCCTTAATTTCTTGTAAGCAGATAACATCCGGATTTTCTGTTTCTAACCATGATAAAAATCCTTTAGTAATTGCGGCTCTAATACCATTTACATTATAAGATATGACAATCATAAACGTGTTAATTATTTAATCAAAAATATGTTTTTTTTAGGTTCTATACTCCTTATTATGAAATTAAATATTACTAAAATGAGTTAAATTTTCTTTTAAAGAGATATTAAAACTTTACAATTTATTTTTTATTTAATATTACTATCTTTGCAGCTTAACATTATTACATTCTATAAATGCAAGTTGTTAGTGCAAAACAAATCGCTAAAGCGCTTAATTTAGATAAATACGGCCAATTAGGTACATTTATTGGTTGGTTATTTTTAAAGATAACACGTATGTCTAAGTTAAATAGACTATATGATAAACTTCTTAAAAAGGTTGAAAAACCAGATGCTTTATCATTTTTAAATGAATTGTTAGTAGAGCTAGGCGTAACCTTTGAAATACCTGCAGAAGATTTAAAAAGACTACCTAAAAACGGTCCCTATATTACCATATCCAACCATCCTCTTGGGGGTTTAGATGGTATTTTATTAATGAAGTTTATGCTAGAGCATGATCCAGAATTTAAAGTCATCGCTAATTTTTTACTTCAACAAATAGAGCCTCTAAAACCAATTATAATGCCTGTAAATCCATTTGACGATAAAAAGGATATCAAATCAAGTGTGTTAGGACTTAAAGAAACGTTACGCCATTTAAGCGACGATAAACCTTTAGGTATTTTCCCTGCAGGTGAAGTTTCTACAATTGAGGACGAAAATATTATGGTAGATAAACCTTGGGAACCTACAGCCATTAAAATCATTCAAAAAGCAAATGTTCCTGTAGTTCCTATTTATTTCCATGCAAAAAACAGCAAACTATTTTATTGGTTAGCCAAAATTAATCCGATTTTAAGAACTATTAAATTACCTTCTGAGTTATTAACACAACGTAACAAAGTTATTAAAATCAGAATTGGTAAACCAATATCAATAACCGAACAAGCTGAACACAAAGATACTCTTGAGAATTTTACTGAGTTTTTACGTAAAAAGACCTACATCCTTTCTAACTCATTTGACGATGATGAAGAAAAAACCTTATTAGGTTCTAAAACTCTAGAAAAATTAACCAAAGCACCAGAACCAAAACCTAAGCAAATTGTTCAACCTGCTAATCAGGATAAAATTTTAGAAGAAATTGCTAGTATTCGAGAAAATTTAGCCGATAACCGATTATTACAAAGTAAAAATTACGAAGTATTTTTTGTATCTGCAGATAAAATACCGAATATCCTACACGAAATTGGTAGACTCAGAGAAATAACCTTTAGAGAAATTGGTGAAGGTACAAATGAACCTATTGATTTAGACAAGTTCGACAAATACTATTACCACATGTTCCTTTGGGACGACGAGCAAAAACGTATTGCTGGAGCTTATAGAATGGGATTAGGTGCTGAGATTTATCCTAAATACGGAATCGATGGTTTTTACATGCAAGAACTTTTTAAGTTTGAGCCTGAATTGCATAAAATGATGAACGAGTCTATCGAAATGGGACGCGCCTTCATTATATCAGACTACCAACAAAAACCAATGCCTCTTTTCCTTTTATGGAAAGGTATTGTACACACAACCCTACGCCATCCAGAACATAAATTTTTAATTGGTGGGGTTAGTATTTCCAATCAATTTACCGATTTTTCTAAATCACTGATGATTGAGTTCATGAAATCGCATTACTACGATCCATACATAGCGCAATACATTAGACCTAAAATGGAATACAAAGTAAAACTTAAAGACGAGGATAAAGACTTTGTGTTTAATGCGGCCGAAGCTGATTTAAATAAATTCGACAAAATTATTGACGAAGTAGAACCAGGAAGCTTACGTTTACCTGTTTTAATTAAAAAATACATCAAACAAAACGCACGTGTAATTGCATTTAACGTAGACCCATTGTTTAACAACTCGGTAGATGGCTTAATGTATATAAGGATTGCAGATTTACCAGAAAGTACAGTTAAACCTGTAATGGAAGAATTTCAAGCCGAATTAGAACGTCGCATGGATAAATAATAAAAAACGCTTTAAGCAATTGGCTTAAAGCGTTTTTATTTTGACTACTCAAAAATAGCAAACAAACTTAAGTTTACTATTTAAATTAAATCCAACAATTGGACATTAACTCAAAGAATTCCTACATTCTTACTTTTCCCTAAGGCGATAATTTAACGTGAAACTTCTGAATTATATTGTGTGAAAAATAAATAAATTAAAGTTTATTTTATTTATTGAATAAAACGGCAATTTTATCAACTATAACATCTGCTAATTTTTTCTTACTTTCATGTGTCCAACCCGCAATATGAGGGGTTAAAATTACATTCTTAGCATTTACCAAATATTGTAAAGGCGCTGGCATATCCTGCGTAAATAAACTCTCAAAACTTAATTTTTCGTATTCTAACACATCCAATCCAGCCCCTAAAATTTTACCACTTTTTAAAGCCTCAACTAAATCCTCAGTCACTACACTTTTACCACGAGCGGTATTAATTAACCAAAACGGTTTTTTAAAACCATTTATAAAATCTTTAGAAACCATTTTATCCGTTAAAGGCGTCCAAGGTGTGTGTAAACTTAAAACATCCGCTCTTTCCTGCAATTCCTCTAAACTAACCTGAGTAGCAAAGGCATTACCCAAATTAGGCTTAATGTCATAACATAAAACCGTAACATCAAAACCTTGTAAACGCTTAGCAAAGGCATTACCCATGTTACCATAGCCAATAATACCAATGGTTTTACCCTCTAACTCATACCCTCTATTACCTTCCCTGTTCCAAATACCCAATTTAACTTCTTGGTTTGCAATCGTTAAATTATTAAACAAACTTAAAAGCATACCCATAGCTTGCTCTCCAACGGCTGTTTTATTGCCCTCTGGAGCAGCTATTAAAGCTATACCTTTTTGCTCAGCATACTCACAATCTATACTCTCTAGCCCAGCCCCTACTCTAGCAATAAACTTTAATTTAGTAGCCGCATCTATAAACGTACGATCAATTTTAAATCGACTACGTATTACTACACCCTCGTAATCACCAATTACAGCCTCAATTTCAGATTTAGAACTACTGTAATCCCCTACGTTAGTAAAACCTAGTTGTGCCAACCGATCCCATAATACAGGATGATTGGTATCTATATGTAAAATCTTAACATCTTTTTCCATAATCCATATAATTGTAAAGTAAAGGTAGTAATTATAATAATTAGGGCGTACCGTGCCCATCTTAAAAAAAACTAGGCCTTTCACACCCTTTAAAATTCTAGTAAAATTTGGCACGGCGGGCTATCCGCTATATCTCCTAGTAATTAAAAATTACTAGGAGGATGCCGCTCCTATCCCTTACGCAAAATAACCGTTACACTATATTTAATATTTTTTTATATTATGACTGTTTATTTTGTAGTATTTTTATTATATTTACATATATTAACATAAAATAAATTTACATTTAATATTTAATTTACAATAAACATACAATGAAAAGACTACTTAATTATAGCCCCAAATCTATAACAAGTACGCAACCTTTAAAACTAAATTGTTATGAATAGGCTATTATTTGTAGTGTATATTATCCTGTTTTATATTATAGGATTTATGACAGTTTGGATTGTAAATAATGTTTTAGAATTTAATTTTGATATTGAATTTGTACTTGTAGCGCCCATACTACCGGCCATAATAGCGGGAATAATAAGCCATTTCATTATTAAAAAATTAATGTAATTTATTTTAAATACTGTTTGGTGTTGCGTTAGGGATTGTAGCGGCATCCTTTTAGTGGGGCTGAGGCTCCCGAAGCCGCAAACTAAAAGATACAGCGTAAAGCCCGCCCACGCTTTATCCAGACTTTAAAATTATAACATACTTTATAGGCGTGGGAACGCCCTAAACATAAAAATCAGCTCCGAGATGAAGCTGATTTTTTTTATGCTGATTTTTCGAGCTGTTCTATAAAAAATGAAGGTGTTAATTGGGTAACGGCTTTAAATTGGGTGTTAAAGGTTTTGGTATTATTAAACCCATAATTTTCAGCAAGGATTTGAATTTTTAGCTTGCGTAGTTCTGGCTCTTCTTGTAAATCCTTTACCATTTGTTGAATGCGCAACTCATTTATGTACGGTAAAAAACCATTTTTATGCGTATTAAAAACCTTAGATAGCGTGTTGCGGTTGGTTCCCCAAGCATCGGCAAGATCCTCTAACCGTACCGGCTTTAAAAAATCTTTATTTTCTTTAAACTTTTCAATTTCTTTTAATAAACGGATTTCGGTTACGGTAAGCTCAGTAGTTTCTGTTACCGGTTGTTCTAATCTATTGGTTTGCGTTTTTTGTACTGGTTCTGGATTACTTTTAGCAACTACATTTTTAAATTGATTTTGTAATTTCTTTTTCTGAGCGCTTAAGTAAAAAACATAACCTAATACAAGTATACCTATAAAGGTACTAATTACACCTATTATTTTGTTCCAAGAATACGATTGTGCGAGTTCTTGTTTTACCTGCAAGGTTTCTTCTTGAAGTTTTTTTGTTTCGTAGTCTGTGTATAGCATTTGCGTAACGGCAGTTTGCTCCTCCTCAAAGGCTATATTAAGTTTATTTAATTTTTCGGTAAAGGTTACTTGTAATGGTAAGTTGTTTTTTTGTTTGGCATACGCAATTAAATAAGTATAGGCCTCTCGCAACTCGTAATTTAAAAATTGTTTTTGCGTAAATAAATCATCTACTTTTTTTAAATAGGTAAAAGCTTCCTCTACATGGCCTTGTTGCCACGCAATTTTACCCAAGTTTAGGTAAATTAAATGCTCGTTAGCAAAATCACGTTTTTTTAGGGTTATAGGTAAGGCTTTATTAAAATAGTCTTTAGCCTCTGTATACTTGTTGTTCTCGTATGCATAACCGCCTTTTAATAAGTTTAAATACCCTGTTTCTGTAATTTTATTTTGCGGCGAAAGTTTAGGAATAACAACTTCAATTTCTTTAATTACATCTTGTAAAGAAGAAATTTCCATTAATTGCCAATTGCTTTTAGCTAAACCGAAAAGGCTTAATGGAACTAGATAATTATTATTTTGTTCTTTAAAATAATTTATTGCGCTTTCAAAATTTATTATGGCTTGAGAGTAATTTTTAGTGCTATAATAAATATTTGCCAGAGTAATTTTAATAAACCCTAAATTATATTTAAAATCTTTATTTCTATTAAACTGTTCTGATTTTATGGCTACCTCTAAAGCTTCTTTAAAATTACGATTGGCATAAAATAGCGCTGCTTTTCTGTTTAAATAATCGCCGGTTATACTGTCGTTATTAATTTTAGGAAGATAGGCTTCCATTGCAAGCACTAATTTTTTCTCTTCTTCAAAATCAACTAAAAAGGACTTTTCGTCCATGGCTTGTATTAAAGCCAAATAATCTTGATTATCCTTGGCTTTTTGAATGTATGCATCCGCATATTTTAATTTAATTAGTTGAGATGTAGTATCA
>CAVBJB010000065.1:0-6741 GCA_963595625.1 Lachnospiraceae bacterium
GATTATTTAATTCTCTTTAATAAGTAATTTCTTAATTATAAATATAATGTTTTTTTACTAAAAACCTATACTTTTTGTTATTAAGTCAACAAGCAAATATAAGAAATTTTAGGCAAAAAACCACCATAAAAAAGCGTTCTTAATTCATAATAAAAACAAAAAAAGTCAGAACAAAAGTTCTGACTTTTACTAAACAAACAAAAACAGTTAAACTAAAATTTCGTTTAATTAAAATTACAAATAATCATGTAACACTGAATAGAAAACGTAGAATAAAAGTTTTTATTATAAGATTTTTTTAATAAGATTTTTTTTGCCATTGAATTCAAATACCTCATTAATTCCTTTGCCTTTAAATGCTTGATAAATTGGCGCATGTATAGATACCGGAAATATTTTAGTTGAATTATAATCGATAGGTTGTAGGGCCTCAGACACAAAAAAATAGCCTAGAGGTAACTCAATTAACGCGCCTAATGTTGCTTTATTTAAGATTTTATCAGCATCTATACTATTTAAAATTTGAGCTTGATCTATGGCTTGTTTTAATTTATTATTTAATTTTTCTTGCTCTAAATGCATCATGGCTAATCCGGTTTCGTGCTTATCACCAGCAGAGCCTTTGGCATCGTTTTGCGCATCCTCAGCAAGGTCTTTGATTTGATTTTTTAATTCGAGAATTTTTGTTTCGACTTGTTGCTTAAATATAGCTAAGATTTGTTTTTTATCTACGTGTATCATTCTTTAAATTCAAAATTTAACGGCAGCATATTTCCTAATCTATGCTTGCTCATTTCGCCTCCAACCATGACACTTTGAACAGGATCATAGTTTCCATATTCATCTACATAAATTTCTTGTTGAGATAAGAGTATAAAAGATTGTATTTTATTTTTATACAAAAGGTTATATCTAGGATTGAAAACGTTGTTTATTTTTTTATATGTGGGATCAATTACTTTAACAATAAAACCGGAATTAGGTGCTGGAGTAACTTCGAATATTTTTTTAAATTCCTCCGAAAAACTTCCTTTAAATAATATAAAATTTTTTTTCCCCTCAATATTGTGAGTTAAATCATAAAAGAAATTTTTGATAGAACCTTTATAGGCTTGAATTCTATTTTTAAAAGCTACTTCACTGACAAAATCAGCATCTTTAAATAGTGTAGTACCAAAATACACATTTTTAGATATTTCGATAGCGTGTAAACTGTAGCAATTAAAAAAAGTTTTGGATTCCTTTAAATCAAATTCGATATTATAACCTAGTAGCGGATTGTAAATTTTTATTGGTTTATTACATGTGGTTTCTAATATAAAAGTATCTGGGTCGTAAGATAGCTCTAAATCGTCTTCATTTAAAATTTTACAGGCTTTTCCAAAATCTGTAGTTCCTAAAAATTGTTCTTTAAATACATTTAAAAGTTGTACTCTCGAGAATTTACTTTTTTTTATTACAAGTTCCTCTAACTCGGATACATCTTCCTGTAAAACAACAATCATTTGCGATTTTGGAGCGGTAATAAGGGTTTGGTAACCCATTAATCTAAATACTATATTAGAATTGATATTTTTAGGATTTTGAAGAATAAAGTTACCGTTAGCATTGGTTTGTGTTATGATAGAAGTGTTATCTAAATAAACCAATACACCTTCAATTGGTTGTTTATTAACATCTAGAACTCTACCTGCGAAAGTTTGTGCATTTAAAATGAAACTCAATTGTAAAATTACAATCGATAATAGGAATTTATACATAAAAAAAGGTGCTCGTTAAAGCACCTAAATTATAACTAATTTTAACATTTTAAAAATCAAAATTATAACTCGCTCCTACAAGAACTTGAAAACCTTGCACTGGATAATTTGTATATCGCATATAGTTTTGTCCTGCAATATTATTTAATTTTAAAAATCCAGAAATTCTTTCGTTGTGTTTGTAAAGTACTTTAGCATTTACGTCGAAATAACTATCTAAAGTAACTTTATTAGAACTTGAAGAGATAGATCCATCAATATCAGATGTTAGAATATAATTTTCGAGTCCGTAACGTTCTCCTACAAAAAACACATTAGCGCCTGCAAACCATTTGTTTGTGATTTTGAAATTAGCATCTGCTCCAATTTTAAAGGTTGGTAAATGCCAAGCTTCTTGCTGGTCAGTAGTATAGGAATTAAATTCTCCTGAAAACCCTACATTCGAATCTTTTGATATATCGTAACGTAATTCTCCTGAAAAAGATAATGTTTTTAAATCATCATATACCACTCCAAAGGAGTTTCCTAATTCATAAGCCTGAACGCCTGTACTTGGATAGATAGGATTATTTAAAGCATTTAGTACAAAGAACGTATAATCATTTTGTTGTTTGTAACTTCCTTTTACATTAAAAGAAATTTTGCTCGATAATTTACCATTTAAACCTAAATACACATCGTATAAATTAGAGGTTGGTTTGATGAACTGTGTTGGCGATAAAAACGGATTTTTATCTATTAACGTTGCAAAAGAGTTTTGTTGTAAGTTCCCTTCTGCGCCAGCAAAAGCCATTAAAACACCATCTACAATGGTATAAGATGCTTTAATTTGAGGGAAAATATAGAAATTATTGTTAGACTCGTCGTTGTTTTTACCCATAGAGTAAAAAACGCCTAAACCGGCTTGTAGATTCAATGCATCTGCTACGTAACGCAAACGTGGTTGTAAACCTACATTAAAATACGAGTATTTTTGTTCTGCTGGCATTGTTAATTGATTGTACCCACGAGCAAATGAACCTCCTAAATAATCTACTACTACGTCTGCCTGAATATCAAAACCATTAACCTCAAAACTTGCGGTTGGTTTAATATGGAAATGATTTTCTTGCGAATCTTTTTTATCTGTAAATCGTTTAAAGAAAAAATTACCGTTATCTAAAACGCCGTCATTCATTTTAGCTTGACCGTCCAAAACAATGGTTGTATACACGTTTTTAACGTCGAAGCTAGAGGCGTTTATAGGATAAATAAGATCAAAATACGTTGGCGATGTTCCGTACCAGTTGTACATGTCTCTGTTATACCCTAAACCTATTTTCCAATCCAACTCATTAGACTTACTCCCGTAATATCCTTTAATGGCTGAATGACTGTATTTATCGTCGAATTTAACATCGTCTATCCCACCACGAGAAGATCTGTGGTTTACAAACAATGCTAAATAATTGGTACGGTCTAAATTGTAAGTTAAATCAGCTTCACCATCAATAGTACCATAATTACCTACGCCTAAACGAACGTAATTTTGAAAATACTTTTGCTTTTCTGCCGGGTCTACATTAGCCGCTACACCTTTTGCCGGTGTAAAGGTTGAAGCTACAGGGAAAGAAAAAATAGAATAATTGATTTCTTCTTTTTGGGTATTAACTTCATCCTCTAAAACAGGAACTTCTTTAGCTTTAAAAGCGTCAGAAATAGTTGGCGTATAAGGTTTAACAATATTTACAACTTCTGTACCTATGTTTTCGTCTTTTTTTTGCGCGTAAAATTGCGTTGATGTTAAAAGTAAAAGACCTAATATTTTATATGACTTCATATCTATGCGCTTATTTAGTAATAGAAGAATTAGTTTTAGCAGCTTCGCCCTTAATAGTAGCAAGTTCTGTTTTTGCTTCTTCAACCACGTCTGTATATGAGCTAAAGTTTTTAATCACACTTTCTAAAATATAAGTTGCTTGGAAGGTATCTCCCAACTTATTAAAGTTTTTAGCCATTAAGATTAATCCCTTAGAACCGTAATATTTATACCCCGAAAAATCTTTAGCTAATTTTTGTACCACAGTTGTAGACTCTGCATATTTACCGTCCAGGTTTTTAAAATACGCTTCGTAATACAAGGCCTCAGCAGCTAATTCTCCTGTTGCAATTTTTTGTAAGGCAGCATAGGCCGTTTGTGCTTTTGCTAAATTGTTTGTTTTAATTGCAGAACGAGCAATTATAATTTGGGCATCCGATTTTATTTTAGCATCAACTTTATCATTTTGTAATACTTTATTAGCATAAACCTCAGCGTTAGCGTAGTCTTGACGTTCATAATACATCTTCATTAAATTAGCCTGCGCATAGTTTTTATTTTGAGGGAAATCAGCCTCATTTTCTATACGTTTTAAAATCTCGATGGACTTGTCTATGTTTTTATCTTTTAAATAAATTTCACTCAAACGTACTAAAGATTGTTCTGTAAATTCATTTCGAACTTTAGAAACTACGTTTTCATAATATTGAGCAGCATTTTTATTTAATCCGTCAGCAAAATACATTTCAGCAACATAGAAGTTTGCTTTTAATATATGAGTACCGTTAGGAAATTGTGCAATGTAATTTGTAAAACCATTAATCGCTTGTTTTACATTGTTTTGCATGTATTGCTTTTCTGCGGCTTGGTAGGTATCATTCTCTAATTCTGTCGAGGAAATTTCGATAAAATCAAGCGTTTTTACCCACTCCGCAAATTCATCAACTTTACCTAAATCAATATAAATTAAACGCGACGTTTCAACTCCTTGTAAAGCCTCTTCTGTATTAGGGAATTCAGCAACAACTTTTTTAAACTTTACCAAAGCCTTTTCGTTTTGGTTGTTGTTGTAATAGGCTAAACCTTGTCGCAAAATAGCTTTTGCGATGTAAGAACTCTGTGGGAATTTTGCAATTAAGTTATCATAAGCTCTAACCGCATCTTCCACTTTATTTTCATTTACATACGTATTCCCAAGCTCATACATAGCATCGTCTGTATAGGATGAGTTAGGATAAGTTTTAATAAAGCTTGTTAAATCCTGAATTTTACGTTCGTTTTTAGATACGAAACCATACGATATAGCTTTTTGGTAAGCTGCATAATCTGCATCTATACTACCTAATTCAATGGCTTTGTTGTACGCTTCCATTGCCGGCCAGTAGTTCATAGACACAAAGTAACTATCAGCCATACGTAAATACGCATCGTTGTATCTTACTTTATCGTCTTTTTTATAACCGTCTATGTATTTTTGAAAATAGGTTGCCGCTTTAGTATAATCTTTAACTTTAAAATAGGCATAAGCCATATTGTAGTTAAAGTTTTTATACTCAACTGTTTTAGATGCTTCCCCTAAAGTTTCGAATAATCTAAAGGTTTGTAAAGCTTCGTTAAATTTACTTAATGTATATTCCGTTTCTCCTTTCCAAAAAACGGCACGCGCGGTGTATTTTGCGTCTTTAGCCTCGTCTATTACTTTATTAAAAAGAGCGTACGCATCGTTATATTCTCCATCAGTATACATCTCTAAAGCTCTGTAAAAAGCAACTTTTTGATAGATTACTCGATTTTGAGAACTGCGATTAGACTCTAATAAACTTAAAGCTTCTTTGTAATTTTTTGAGGTTAAATACGAATTAATAAGTAATTGCTCTAATTCTGTTTTATGAGAGGTGTCAGGATATTTTTTAATGTAACCTAATAAAACTTCGGGAACGGATTGGTATGGGTTTCCGATCTCATAACTTAATTTAGCATAATTTAAATGCGCATCTTCCTGAATTTTTGCATCATAAAACATTTCTGATGCGGTTTTAAATGCATTTAAAGCTTGAAGTTTTTGATCTAACTTTAAATAACTATCCCCTAAATGGTAATATGCATTTTGAGAAACATAATCCTGTCCCTCTAAAATTTTATTAAATTGATCGATTGCGTTTTGATATTCTTTCTTTCGGAAATATGCATATCCTAATTGATAATAATCTGTATTGCTCCATTTTCCATTTTTTCCTTTATATTCAACTAAATAAGGTAAGGCTTCGTCGTATTTTTTTAAATTGAAGTATGACTCTCCAATAATTTTATTTAATTCCGATTTCTCCTTTGCATTTGATTTGCTCATTTGAGCTTTACCTAACTCAATTGCTTTTTCAAAATTTCCCAATTTAAAATTCATATCCGCTTGGAAATAGGTCATTTTATCTTGGTACTTATCTTTATCTTTTACTTGATCAAATAAATCCGAAGCTTGCTTATAATCATCCGTCTCGTAAGCCATATACCCTAAATAGTATTTAGCTTGCGAACCAAATTCAGCAGAATTAGAAACTTTTTTAAAGTTTCTTTCGGCTTCTTTTTTATTTTTTGCTGTAAAATAAGCATACCCTTTTTGAAAATAAAAGCGATCCTTTTCGTCCTGAGACAAATTATTTTCGTTTACTTTATCAAAATATTTTAAGGCTTGTGGGTATTGATTTTGATTGAAATAATAATTAGCTACCTCTAAATACGCTTGTAGCTGCTTAGAGGATGTAGGATAATTAGCAACAAAATCTTCCATTAACACATCGGCTCCATATTGGTCCAAACGTATAGCACATTGGGCACCGTAATAAGCACAATCCCCCTTAACGTCTATAGAAACGTCCTGTTTAGCTACTTGATCAAAAAGGATTTGAGCAGGAAGAAATTGTTTATTTGTATATAAATTTAAGGCTCTATCAAAATTTACTAATTCATACGTTTGTATGGTAGATTCTTGGGCTTGTAAGGAATGAACCGCTAAAGCCATAGAAAAAAGTAAAATCTTATTATGCTGAATCATAGAAACTGATTTTTATCTATTCAAATATATAGAATTTGGTTACATGAATGGGTTAACTTTAAATTTATTATAACATTTTTTTTGTAAAAATATTTACTCATTATCTAATTATTTTAGTAGTAATTTGTAAGTAG
>CAVBJB010000065.1:6751-8235 GCA_963595625.1 Lachnospiraceae bacterium
ATGAACTTAGTATTTTTACACGAAATAATTGAAACTAAACTTATGCAATCGTCTATCTTATCGCTTAGAAATGTAAATATATTCCAAGAAAGAAATTTAATTTTAAAGGATATAAACTTAGAAGTTTTACCGGGAGAATTTATTTACATGATTGGTAAAACAGGGTCAGGAAAAAGTTCTTTCCTAAAAACGCTGTACGCCGATTTACCTTTAGTTGATGGAGATGCAGATATAGTGAATTTTAATTTAAAAACACTTAAGGAAAAAGATATCCCTTATTTAAGAAGAAATATTGGAGTTGTGTTTCAGGATTTTAAATTATTACCTGACCGTAGCATTTTTAAAAATTTAGAATTTGTTTTAAAGGCAACAGGTTGGACAAATCCATCAGAGATAAATACACAAATTGAAAGTGTTTTAGAAAAGGTATCAATGAGTCATTCCATTGATAAAATGCCGCATCAATTATCTGGTGGAGAACAACAACGTGTAGCTATTGCAAGAGCGTTGCTAAACAATCCGGATCTTATTTTGGCTGATGAACCAACCGGAAATTTAGATCCACATACAAGTGTTGAAATTATGGAGGTTTTGCGTGAAATTAATAAACAAGGTAAAACTATAGTTATGGTAACACATGATTATGCTATTTTATTAAAATTCCCATCGAAAACGCTTAAATGTGAAGATCAATCGATATTTGAAGTCGTACAAAAACAATCATAAAAAAAGCTGGACAATATTGTCCAGCTTTTTAATTATATAAGTAAGAAATTAATTTTTCTGCGTTAGCGTGATCATCCAAGCAATCTAGCAAATTAATTTTTCTGGCATTATAAATCTCTTTTGTATATTCTTTAGTCATTAATTCCTCTACAGCCTCTTTTAATTCTTCCATATCATTTACTAAAGTACAACAATCTAAAATTCGTTGATCATCAACAATATTATTATTTATAATAGAGAATCGAGATTTAAATAAAGCGTTTATAACTTTTAATTTAGTTCCCGATGGCTGAAAAGACCAAGCAATATTTATATGTGCTTGGGCAAATAATTCTTGTAAATGCGCGTCAGACTGTAATTTCTCAAAGGTAATATTATGCGTTTTTCCAATCCAATCTTTCACCTTTTTTTCGGCTTTAGAACTTGCAATTACTAATTTTATTTGCGGAAGAGATTTAAATATTTTAATTAGAAATTGAACTACTTTTAGGTTATCCGCTATAGCAAGATCTCCATGGTACAGACAGAATTTCCCGCGGTTAGATAGCGGAATTATTTCTTTATTACCATGAAAAACCGGGACATATACAACCTTAGAAGTGTATTTTTTTATGTAGTTGGTCTCGAGTTGAGATAAGGTAAAAACTTGGTCGTATTTTTTATAGAAATTATTAAATTTTATAAATTTTACCCCTTCTGAATAAAAAACAATTTTTTTAAAAATATTTTTAATGCTTTTACTTAATCCTTTGTAATAT
>CAVBJB010000066.1:0-4402 GCA_963595625.1 Lachnospiraceae bacterium
ATTTATCCACGCCAAAACTCAAAGAGATTGTAACTAAGATTGAGAACTTAGTAATAGAGTATGAACAAATTGAAGAAAAGGATGTAGTAAAACCATCGATATCTTCTAAAGTATCTTATGCTTATCCGGTTCATACTTTAACAGATTTTAAAGTATATTCATGTACTCCAGTAGAAGATGCTGAAGGGGAATTTGTTTTTGATCTTACTAAAATCCCTGATTTTTTACAGTTAAATAGCATTGATTTATCTTTAGTAAAATATTACTTCACTGCATCAGATTTTGATAATGATGTTAATGAAGTTGATTCTAATAATCTAAATTCAAACTATAATGCAACTAATGGAGAATTAATATATGTAAGAGTTATTGATCCATCTGTGGCGGAAGGATATAATAGATATGTATATGAACTTAAATCAATAACAAGTGAGGAGTTAATTTTATCTTTAAATAATGATACACCTCATTTTTGTCAAGGAAGTTCAGGCGTATTAAATATTACAGGAACTCCTGGTGCAACTGTAAACTATACGTTTAACGGAGCATCAAATTCTGTAGTAATAAACCAAGCAGGGCAAGGAACTATTAATCTAGGAACTTTAAACACAGTAGGAATTCAACCTGTACAGTTTACATCAATTGTTTTAGGTACATGTACTAAAACTTTACAAGATATCTCAAAAAATATTAAAGTAATTTCGGGTGAGCAACTTGAACTTACAATAAATCAATATGGATTAGCTTGTAAAAACAGTCCAGCCTATTTTAATGTTGTTGGAACTCCAGGTGCAACCGTTAATTATACAGTTACTATTTCGGGTGTATTAGAATCTTATACATATATAATCCCGAGCAGCGGAAATGGTACTATTGTAACGCCTAATTTGGTTCCGGGATCTTCTCCAAGATTAATAGTAACTTCTATAACTTTAGGAGATTGTTCTAAAACATTATCAGGATCTAGCTACACAAAAAATATTTCAGTTAGAAATGATATTACTGCTTCTGTAAATATTATTGAGGCTAATCCTATTTTATGTACTACTAGTAAGTTGCATGCTAGAATTAGTTATACTAATGGTACGGGGTTAACTGCTGTAATACATTATAGTTTAAACGGGGAGAGATTTACAGCAATTTCTCAAAATTCTCCGTATACATTAGAGGTTTCAATGCCACAATCTATAGTTAGCTCCCCTAACACTAATGGTACCATTAGATTAGAGATAGATGCAATTGAAATTTACAATAACTCAGCTCCTGATTTAACTTGTAGAACTAACTTTAGTGGTATTTTTACTACTTTCCCATACTATAAATATTTTGCTTGTACTTTAGATAATATTTTACCCATCTGTTTAGGAGGAGATGGAGGTAACAACTTAAGTTTTTCTAATCAACCATCTCAACCTAACCAAGGAAGTTTATATTGCTTAGGTTCAACTCCAAATGCGTTCTGGAAATATTTCCAAGTAAGTGAAGGAGGAAATTTATTTTACGATATTAGACAAACTAATTTAAACGGAGGTTTAATTGATGTTGACTTTATTGCATACGGACCATTCACAGGGAGTTTAAATCCATTAGATAAAGACAATACGCTTTCATCTATTTGTTGCCAAATTACCCATTTGAATTCGTTATGGTTCGAAAATAGGGTTCCTGAGAGTGAGGTAGAATCAATAGTTGGTTGTAGTTATTCAGCATCTTCGATTGAAGAATTAAACTTGATAAATGTTAGACCAGGAGAGATTTATGTTATTTTAATGACAAATTTTAATGGATCTGTAGGAGAAATTTCATTTACTGAAAATCCTAATTCTACAGCAACAACATCTTGTGATATTGTATGTCCTTTATACTTAGGGGAAGATTTTGTATTGTGTGAAGGTGAAAGTGCAACTTTAAGAGCAACAATAGATAATGCAACAAGTTATACTTGGTACAAAGATGATGTTGTAATCCAAGGAGCAACTTCTCAATCATTTACGGTTACTGAGGCAGGTACTTATTCTGTAGTGGTTGTTAAAGCTGGTTGTCAATCTAACGCAAGAGCCTCTATAACAGTAAGTGTTTTAGAGGAATTAGATTACAATGAAATTCAAGATAAAACAATATGTGTAGGAGAAACTTTTGATCTTTCTAATCTTAGAAACGAATTATTTGCAGATCCATCACAATATATATTTACGTATCATTTGTCTAGTGAAGACGCTTTTGCAGGATTAAATGCTTACACAGGTAGTTTAGCAAATTATAATCCTTCTCAAAGAGATTCATATTTTTATGTAGCAGTTAGAACAAGAACTTCAACATGTCCTACGGTTATCCCAATACATCTTATTAAAGAGAATTGTAATACTGAAAATCCAGATGATATTTATATTTGTAATAACGATGAAAGACCAAATTTTGCTTGGTTTGATTTAACAGAAACTTTTGATCATATTATTGAGAATTCTATAAATCCAACTGAAAATACGGTTACTGCTTATTTATCTGAAGAAAATGCAAATACACAAACAGATCCTATTGTAGCTTTTGATAATGTATTATTAGAAGATAATACAATTGTTTGGTACAGAAGACAAAGTACGGTTGATCCTACTGATTTTGAAATTTTCTTTAATACCGTTTATGTATTATCTGTTCCTAATTTAACATCTACTACAAACGAGTTGTTTACTGTTTGTTTAAATTCATCACAAACAGCTACAATCGAGGGAACATCTGGAGCTGTTATTACTTACAATATCAATAATGGGACGAATCAAATTTTAACATTAGTAGATGGTGCTGCAGTAATCGAATTAGGTAATTTAAATCAACAAACCGTAATTAATATTACTAATATTTCTTTTACCCACACAATAGGTGAAGTAACATATGTTTGTAGTAATTCATTATCTAAGACAATTACTTATGAAATTGTTAATCCTATTGATTTTACAGTTTCGTCAAACGTACAAACGTGTTTAAACGCAGCTTCGCCAATAATAACATTAACGGCAGCTAATGGTACTGCTCCTTTTACTGTAACTTATACAATAAATGGAGGTGCTGAACAAACACTTGTAATGCCAACAAATACTTTTGAAATTCAAGTTCCAACAAATGTTGAAGGAGAATTTGTATATAATTTCACATCAGTTGTAGGAACAGAAGAAGTATCTTGTGTGACTCCTTTAGATTTAAATGTTAATGCTACAATCTATAATTTACCAACAGCAACATTAGTTGGAGATACAGAAGCATGTACTAACGATACTAGAACATACACAATTTCTGGACCAGCTAACGCTACTGTTGTTTATACTATAAACGGAGTTAATACTACTATTAATTTAGGAGCAAATGGTGAATACCAATTTACCCAAGTAATAGATCAAGACTATACAATTAGTTTAGTATCTATTCAAGATCAATCAGGTTGTTCTAATGTATTAACAAATACGATCAATGTAGTAGCTACTGATTTACCAGTAGCAACCATTGCCGGATCAACATCAATTTGTAACGGGACTACAACGGAGTTAACATTCCAAGGAACACCAAATGCAGTAGTAACATTCTCAGCAAATGGTCAAGAGTACACAGTTACTTTAGGAGCAGATGGTTCTGGTAATTTTACAACACCAAACTTAACAGCAACTACAGTTTACGAATTAGTTTCTATCCAAGCGGCATGTGCTAATACATTAACAGGATCAGCAACGGTAACCGTGTTAGATTTACCAACAGCTACTATTGAAGGTTCAACGCAAGTATGTTTAAACAGTGCACAACCAACGGTAACTTTTACAGGATCTAACGGAGTAGCACCTTATACATTTACGTATACAATTAATGGTGGCGCACCACAAACGGTTACATCAACAACAAACAGTGTAACAGTAGCTGTACCAACAACTACAGCAGGAGTTTATGAATATACTTTAGTATCTGTATCATCATCAACAACGCCAGCATGTAGCAATACAGCAACAGGAAGTGCAAGCGTAACGGTATTAGAATTACCAGTTGCAAGCGTAACAGCAAGTACAGAGGTTTGTTTAGGGGCAGAAGGAACTGTAAACTTTACAGGAACACCAAATGCAACTGTAACATATACAATAGACGGAGTAAACCAAACCATTGTATTAAGAGCAGACGGAACACAGTCAATTAACGTTACGGTAAACAATAATGTAACAATAACATTAGTATCTGTTCAAGACGTTCAAGGATGTACAAGTGCATTAACACAAAGTACAACAATTACAAAAGTTGATTTACCAGTAGCAACCATTGCCGGATCAACATCAATTTGTAACGGAACTACAACGGAATTAACATTCCAAGGATCACCAAATGCAGTAGTAACATTCTCAGCAAATGGTCAAGAGTACACAGTAACTTT
>CAVBJB010000066.1:4464-8080 GCA_963595625.1 Lachnospiraceae bacterium
TAGTTTCTATCCAAGGTGCATGTGCTAACACATTAACAGGATCAGCTACGGTAACCGTGTTAGACTTACCAACAGCTACAGTAACAGGAACTCAAACTATTTGTAACGGTAACAATGCTACTGTACAAATAACAGGAACACCAAACGCTACAGTTACCTACACTGTTAATGGAGTTACAGAAACAGTAGTTTTAGGAAACACAGGAACAGCAAATGTTGTTTTAAATGGATTAACTACAAACACAACTGTTCGTTTAGTATCTATTCGTACAAATGCAACAGTTTCATGTGCTAACCAATTAACAGACCAAGTAGTTATCACGGTAATACCAGTACCAACTATTACAGATTTAACTGCGGCAGCCAACACTATTTGTTCTGGAGAGGCTACAGGAATTCAAATCTTTGGTAACACTACAGACGTTCAATTTACTTGGACAGTAGTTGCAACAAATGGTGTAAGAGGTGCTACAGCAGGAACAGGAAATGTAATTTCTCAACAATTAACTGCAGGTAATACAGCTGGTACAGTAACTTATACAATAACACCATTTATTGGAGGATGTCAAGGAGTTTCTCAGCAAATTACAATCACAGTAACACCAATACCAACGCTTACATTATCAACAGGTAATTTCGCTATTTGTACGGGTGGAACAGCAGTAATAGATATTACAAGTAATGTTGATTCAGCATTCTACACTTGGAACGCAGTTTCGACTAACGGAATCGAGGGAGCATCAGGAGGTACAGGTACTTCTATCTCTCAAACGTTAATCAACAACTCTAATCAAGTAGGAACTGTAACTTATACAGTAACGCCATACAACGGTAACTGTCAAGGAACACCAAAAACAGTTGTTGTAACCGTTTACCCAACACCAACAGTAGTAGCTACTCCAACAGAGGATACTATTTGTTCGGGTAACCAAACTAACATTACACTTACAAGTAACATTGTTAATACAACGTACACTTGGACAGTAGTTGCCAACGGAGTAACAGGTGCATTACCAGGTACAGGATCTCAAATCAACCAAACATTAAGTGCCGTTGGAGTTACAGGAACAGTACAATACATCATTACACCAACAGTTAACGGTTGCGTAGGAGAGCCTACAACAGTTACAGTAACGGTAACACCAAGACCAGAAATTTTTGCAAATTCTAACCCACCAGCCATTTGTTCAGAATCTTTCACAGGTATTGCATTATCTGCTAGTTTAGAAGGAACAACTTTTGAGTGGACCGTAGTTCAAAACGGAGTAGAAGGAGCATTTGCAGGTACAGGTTCTACCATCAACCAACAACTATTTACATTAGGTAACACAGCAGGTACAGCTATTTATACAGTAACACCTTACGCTAACGGTTGTGCGGGTAACCCAGTAACAATTACAGTTCGTGTTAACCCATTACCATTACCAAAATTAAAAGAAGGATATATTTGTTACGATCCAATTAAAGACGAAGTAATTTCTTCATACATCTTAAATTCAGGATTATCACAATCAAACTTCACTTTTGTTTGGATGTTAGACGGAGAGGTTATTCCAGGGGCTAACCAAAGTACTTACGAGGTTGTAGTAGGAGGACAGTACACATTAGTAGTTACAAACAACACTACAAACTGTACTGCAACACAAGTAGTAAACGTACAAGAATCTCACCCAGCGGTTAGTGCAACGTACGAGTTAAGTAACTACTTCAACAGTGCACAAACGCTAACAATAAATGTAGTAGGAACAGGTAATTACATTTACCAGTTAAACGACGGAATTCCGCAAGAAAGCAACGTATTTACAAACGTACTTCCAGGAACTCACAGTGTTACTATTACAGACCAAAACGGCTGTACATACATTGTTATCGATAACATAACAACTATGCAGTTCCCTAACTTCTTCACTCCAAACGGAGACGGTATCAACGACACTTGGAACATTTGGTCGTTAGAAAACCAAGAAGACGCTAGAATATTTATTTTTGATCGTCAAGGTAAGTTAATTAAACAAATCTCACCACGAGGTGCAGGATGGGACGGAACCCTAAACGGAACTCCACTTCCTTCTACAGATTACTGGTTCTCGGTTGAATACTATGAAAATGGTACACTAAGAAACTTTAAATCTCACTTCTCGTTAAAACGATAAAATCTCAAAAAGGTCGGCTATTTAGTCGACCTTTTTTTATTTGGGCAATGCCGCCTTTTAATGGGCGGCCCGGGCTATCCGCACTCGCTTTTAACTCCGTTTCACTGCGTTAAAGAGCTCAAACAAATGCTACTATCCCTATTGCAAAAAAAAAGAGTAAGTCTTAAAACGTACTCTTTTTTTATTCTTAAACCAATTAAATACTCTAATTCCACGCAACACCCTTAATTCTATAATTAATGCGCTAAAACCGTTGTTTTTATAGCCGTATAGTTATATAAACCAACCATATGGTAAACAGTGCCCTCATCTTCCATAAAAAAATAGAACTAAACAAAAAAGGTCTGTAGCATAAACTACAGACCTTTTACTATTTCAATACAGGTTTAACCTTATACCCTTGTTTTTGTAACAACTTAACCACACCAAATTCTCCAGGTAAATGCGCAGCACCCACACCAAAAAATGTTGGCTTTTCTTTAGACTTTTCTATAATAATCGGAATCCAATTTTTATTTCTATTTACAAGTAACAAATCGTCAAACTCATTTGTAGTTTTTAATTCCGATTGTTTAATCATTTTAATTAAACCCTCTAAATTTTCCTCGTTGTATAATTTAATCATGTTGTTCATTTCTGTAAAATCTTTTTTCTCAACACTTTCAATCATCAACAACAAATCTTTTAATTGATCCTTGTACGGTATTTTATCAAATATCTCCATTTGACTTTCAATAGTCTCTAATCCGCCAATGGTTTCCTTTTGCTCATTAGTAATTTTTATCAACTCGCCCTCATAAGATTGCATTGGACATTCTAACATTTTGGTGTATAGTAGTGTCTGAAGGAAAAAAGGTTTGTAAGAGTCAACCATGGCTAATCCTAAACCAAAATTAGCTTTTAAAAAGCCATCTACTTTTTCCGCTTCCTCTTTTGTCATTAATTCCGAAAGCTTTTGGCCATCTTTCATTAATAAATTCCCCATCATGCGTTGATTCATGTTGGGATCGCTCATATCTATTTCTAAAAATAATCGCTCGGTGTTATCCAACGCTTTTAATACTTTTGGTTTTAAAGTTGCATCGCAAGTCATGTGTAACGTACCGTATATATACGAGGGTTTACTTAATCCTTTACCTGTTATTTCCCATAGTAAAGAGTTGCTTTTTTGTGCATGAACTTGTAATCCTAAAGTAAATGCAAGTAAGCCTAAAGCAAGTTTTTTCATTAGTTGTCTAGTTTTTTGAGTTCGTCGTAATTTTTTGCTAATTTTTTTATAAGTCGGCCATAAACCAAACGGTATAGTATGTAATAACCTCCTATTAATATTCCAAATATGATACATATGGCGAAACCAAAAATTAAATAAATTTTATATGTTTCTATATTATAAGTGTTGTTTGTAAACAAAGGATCATAAATGGCGGCTCCTATACTATAAATTATAACAGTTACAATCATAC
>CAVBJB010000067.1:0-8014 GCA_963595625.1 Lachnospiraceae bacterium
GTGGTAACATCAAAGGCATTCCTCCAACGCCTAATCTAGTAAATAAATTTCCTAATAATCCTATTCTTAATGTATCGACTTTAAACAGGTTTAAGTTGATAATCGGTTTCTCTGTTTTTTTAGAATGTTTTAAATATAAAACTACACTAATTAAGGCTAAAATTGTCGTTAGTAAAAATATAATCCATTGGGTTAAACCAATACTTATCAGTTCCATAATTATTGTTAGAGATACTATAAATATGGAAATATATAGTAATCCTATTGAATCAAATTTTTGAACTGGCTTACTAAAATTCGGCATCTTTTTTTGTGAAAGATAAACACCAATAATGCCTATAGGAATATTTATTAAAAATACCCAATGCCAAGAATAATTATCAGACAAGAATCCTCCCAAGGTTGGACCGATCACTTGACCTACTAATCCTGGGATTGTTACAAAATTCATGACTTGTAACAATTGACTTTTGGGATAAGAGTATAATATAGCTAATCGGGCAACCGGAACCATCATGGCACCGCCAATCGCTTGAATTACTCGAGAACCTATTAATTGAGGAAGATTATAGGAAAATGCACATAAAACTGAACCAATAGTGAAGATAATAACAGAAATACTAAATATATTTTTAGTACCAAATTTATCGGCTAACCATCCACTTAAAGGAATTAATATGGCTAATGTAATAGTATATGAAACAATTACGGACTGCATTTCAAGCGAAGATTGATTAAAATCTAAAGCAATTGTTGGTAATGCGGTATTTAAAATTGTTCCGTCCAAGGCTTGCATAAACATGGCTAATGCGGTTAGCCAAGGTAATACTTGTTTTGATGGATTTATACTATTATTCATATTAAATGTTTGGTATTTATATAACTAATTTTTTAAAATTTAGTATGTATTAAAAATCAAAATCCGCCGTTTAGGCGGATTTTGATTATGTATTATACTTGTATAATTCCTAAATTAAAAGGCTTATCAATAGGTTTATGATTTGCGGCTTCGATTCCCAAATCTATCCAAGTTCTTGTTTCTAAAGGGTCAATAATAGCATCTGTCCAAAGACGTGCTGCAGCGTAATAGGGAGAGGTTTGAGCGTCGTATTTATTTTTAATTTGAGTAAACAATGCTTCCTCTTTTTCTGGAGTTAATTCTTCTCCTTTCGCTTTTAATGAAGAAGCTTCAATTTGTAATAAAACCTTTGCAGCTTGTGCACCTCCCATTACAGCTAACTCTGCACTTGGCCAAGCGATAAAAAATCTTGGATCGTAGGCACGACCGCACATGGCGTAATTTCCTGCTCCGTATGAATTACCGATGACTACAGTAAATTTTGGAACTACTGAATTTGATACAGCGTTTACCATTTTTGCACCATCCTTTATGATACCTCCATGCTCAGATTTACTTCCAACCATAAAACCTGTTACATCTTGTAAAAATACTAAAGGAATTTTCTTTTGGTTACAATTAGCAATAAAACGGGTAGCTTTATCTGCAGAGTCTGAATAAATGACACCTCCAAATTGCATTTCAGAAGGTTTGGTTTTAGATCCTGTAGTTTTTACAATTTTTCTTTGATTGGCAACAATACCAACAGCCCAACCTTTTATTCTAGCATAACCCGTAATTATAGTTTGTCCGTAACCCGCTTTATATTCCTCAAATTCAGAATTGTCAACCAAACGTTTTATAATTTCGTACATATCGTATTGGTCAGCTCTAGATTTTGGTAAAATACCATAAATTTCATCTGGATTATCTTTAGGTTCAACGGCTTTAACTTTGTTAAAACCAGCAGGGGTATAGTCTCCAATTTTAGAAACTATGTTTTTAATTTTATCTAAACAATCTTTATCATCTTTTGCTTTATAATCTGTAACGCCAGAAATTTCGCAATGTGTAGTAGCACCTCCTAAAGTTTCGTTATCAATACTTTCCCCTATTGCAGCTTTAACCAAATAGCTTCCCGCTAAAAATATACTTCCGGTTTTATCTACAATTAAAGCTTCATCACTCATAATTGGTAAGTAAGCCCCTCCAGCTACGCAACTACCCATAACCGCGGCAATTTGAGTAATCCCCATACTGCTCATAATAGCATTATTTCTAAAAATTCTCCCAAAATTATCTTTATCTGGGAAAATCTCGTCTTGCATAGGTAAGTATACTCCAGCTGAATCTACTAAATAGATTATCGGTAAGTTATTTTCTATAGCAATATCTTGTGCTCTTAAATTTTTTTTACCTGTAATAGGAAACCAAGCGCCAGCCTTAACGGTAGCATCATTAGCTACAACAATACACTGTTTTCCGCTTATGTAGCCTATTTTAACAACAACCCCACCGCTTGGACAACCGCCGTGTTCTTCGTACATTCCATCTCCTGCAAAAGCACCAATTTCTATGGTATCTTTATCAGAATCAAATAAATAGTCTAAACGTTCTCTAGCCGTTAGTTTACCGTCTTGGTGTAGTTTTGCTATCCTTTTTTCTCCACCACCAAGTTTAACCTTGGCAAATTTTGATTTAAGATCTGATAGTAGTAATTTATTATGATCTTCGTTTATATTAAAATTTAAATCCATGTGAGTTTTTTAATTTTGCTTAAGGCTAATATAAGGAATACTAGTAATACCAAACAACAAAAATAAACGTGTTATTAGTAGCCTAAATTTGATTTTGTGGTAACAATAACTTAATATGTGTAAAATACTTTTGCAACATAAAATCAAAAAATATAAAAATGTCATTAAACAGTATTTTCCAATTTTTTGTTCCTAAGGATAAAAAGTTTTTTCCTTTGTTTGAACAAGCCACTACAAACTTAGTAATTTTGGCAGAAACATTGCATGAAGCTGTAAACGCTCCAAAAGGAGATAGAGAAACGTATTTTAAAAGAATTGAAGAATTAGAAGCTAATATAGAGGAAATTACACATAAAACAAATCTTGAGCTAAGTCGTAATTTTATAACTCCTTTTGATAGAGAAGATATTCACGCTTTAGTTAAAGCTATTGATTATGTAGCAGATTATATGCATGGAGCTGCTAGTAGAATGCGTATGTATCAAATTGAAAAAATCACTAAGTCTATTAGAAAATTAACTGAAATAAACCTAGAAGCCTGTCAACTTATTAAAAAAGCTGTTGTTACAGATTTACCAAATATGAATAATTTACAAGGTATTGCAGATGCTTGTAAAAGGATAAATAAGCTTGAGGGAAAAGCAGATACGGTTTTTGATAAAGCAGTAGCTGATATTTTTGAGAATGAAACTGATGCTAAAAACATTATTAAATACAAAGAAGTTTTATCCGCATTAGAAAATGCTTCGGACAAATGTAAAGCGGTAGCAAATGTTTTAGAGTCAATTTCCGTAAAACATTCTTAATAGATTTTAATTCCTTTATGTATGGAAATGATTTTTGATTTACCTATCATGCTAATAGTTATTATTATATTGGCGTTAGGTTTTGATTATATAAATGGATTTCATGATGCTGCAAACTCTATAGCAACAATTGTGGCAACAAAAGTTCTGACTCCATTTCAAGCGGTTTTATGGGCCGCTGCTTTCAACTTTGCTGCTTATTTTATTTCGAAATATTGGATTGGCGAATTTAAAATTGGTAATACCATTGCTAAAACCGTAAACGAGAATTTTATAACACTTGAAGTTATTTTGGCCGGGTTAATAGCTGCCATAATTTGGAATTTACTTACCTGGAAATTAGGTATTCCATCCTCATCCTCTCACACACTTATTGGAGGTTTTATGGGATCTGCTTTAATGCATGCTTGGTTTACACAAGGTACAATGGAAGGGGTAGTAAATACAGCTAAAGTTCTCCCAATTTTCCTTTTTATATTTATTGCACCCTTTTTAGGATTATTAATGGCCTACATAATTACTATTTGTATTTTATGGATTTGTAGAAAGGCAAATCCTCATAAAGCAGATAAATGGTTTAAACGTTTGCAATTAGTAAGTTCGGCCTTATTTTCTTTAGGACACGGAGGTAACGATGCACAAAAGGTAATGGGAATTATTGGAGCTGCAGTTATATGTTATCATTTAGGTTTGCCAGAACAAGCAAATGATGTGTATCAATCGCTAGAACCAAGCCAAAGATTTAGCTATTTTGTGGATCATTACGGATGGGTGCCATTAGCTTCTTTTTTATTTATTGGGCTTGGAACCTTAAGTGGTGGATGGAAAATTGTAAAAACAATGGGGTCTAAAATTACAAAAGTTAATCCTTTGGAAGGAGTTGCTGCAGAAACGGCAGGTGCTGCTACCTTATTTGTATCTGAAGCAATTGGTGTTCCAGTATCTACAACACATACCATTACAGGATCTATAATTGGAGTAGGAGTAACCAAAAGAGTTTCTGCTGTACGTTGGGGAGTTACCATTAGTTTACTGTGGGCATGGATATTAACCATACCTGTATCTGCCCTCGTTGCTGCAATTGTTTATTGGATTGTAAGTTTATTTTAATACTATATGCCAGAATTAATTCTGGCTTTTTTTATAGTAGAATTTCAATGTAAATTTAATGTAAAGTCAAAATCATAAAATTTTATTTGGTAACATTAACTTAACATTAAAACCTTAGATTTGCATCATATAATAAAAAGATACAAAAATGTCATTAAATAGTATTTTCCAGTTTTTTGTGCCAAAAGACAAAAAGTTCTTCCCTTTATTTGAGCAAGCTACTACAAATTTAGTAATTCTTGCTGAAACTTTGCACGAAGCTGTAAATGCGCCTAAAGGTGAAAGAGAAGCGTATTTTAAGAAGATTGAGGAGTTAGAAGCTAATATTGAAGAAATTACTCATAAAACAAATCTTGAATTAAGTCGTAATTTTATTACACCTTTTGACAGAGAAGATATTCACGCATTAGTTAAAGCTATTGATGATGTAGCTGATTATATGCATGGTGCAGCAAGTAAAATGCGCATGTATCAAATAGAGAAAATTACAAAGTCTATTCGTAAACTTACAGAGATTAATTTAGAGGCTTGCCAATTAATTAAAAAAGCAGTTACTGTAGATTTACCAAATATGAATAATTTACAAGGAATCGCTGAGGCATGTAAACGCATTAATAAATTAGAAGGTAAAGCGGATAATGTTTTTGATAAAGCTGTAGCAGATATTTTTGAAAATGAAACAGATGCTAAAAATATAATCAAATATAAAGAGGTACTTTCTGCTTTAGAAAATGCTTCGGATAAATGCAAAGGAGTTTCTAATGTTCTAGAAGCAGTTGCGGTTAAGCATTCTTAATTTAAATAATAGATAACTTTAATTAATACTAGAATTCTAGTTAATAAACCTTATTTAGTTACATGGGCTTAACTATTTTATTTATTGTCATTATTTTGGCAATAATCTTTGATTTTATAAACGGTTTTCATGATGCTGCAAACTCTATTGCTACTGTTGTTACAACAAAAGTACTAACTCCGGTACAAGCCATTGTATGGGCCGCATTTTTTAATTTCGTAGCATTTTTTATTGCTAAATTTATAATTGGAGAATTTGGTGTTGCGGATACCATTTCAAAAATTATTAAAGAAGATGTCGTAACATCATTTGGAGCCAATCCATCAATTGTGATTATGGCTGCTTTAATGGCTGCCATTACTTGGAATATTTTAACTTGGAAGTTAGGAATTCCATCTTCATCCTCTCATACTTTAATAGGTGGTTTAGCAGGTGGAGCATTAGCCTCTACAGGATATAATTTTTCATCCGTTAATACCTCAATTATTCTAACAATTATAGCTTTTATATTTGTAGCACCAGTTGTAGGATTATTAGCAGGTAATATTATAAGTATTATTACTCTTAATATTTGTAAAAATGCCAAACCTCACAAAGCGGATACTTGGTTTAAACGATTACAATTGGTTTCTTCTGCACTTTTAAGTATAGGTCATGGTTTAAATGATTCACAGAAAGTAATGGGGGTAATTACATTTGCACTTTTAGCTAATCAAGATGCAATTTTAAGTGCAGATATGAGTTCATGGATATTTAATGATATCGTACATTGGAAAGAATTATTAGTAACTAAAGATAGTGCAGATATACACGATTGGGTCCCTATTGTGTGTTTTTCTGCAATTGCTATTGGTACTCTTGGTGGAGGGATGAAAATTTTAAAAACCATGGGGAATAAAATTACTAAAATTACACCTATTGAAGGTTTTACTGCTCAAACTGCATCTGCAATTACGTTATTTTTTACAGAGCATATTAAAATGCCCGTATCAACAACTCACGTAATTACAGGTTCTATTATTGGAGTAGGTATGGTGAAGAGAATTTCTGCCGTACGTTGGGGGGTAACCTTAAGTTTGTTATGGGCATGGATTTTAACTATTCCAATTTCAGCATTAATTGCAACTTTATTTTATTGGTTATTGAATGCTATTTTATAAAAAAAACTCGATACTTAGTATCGAGTTTTTTTTTATTTAAAATAAGAGAAATCTTCATTGTTTTCGATCTTCAATAAAGTTTCAAAAATCAATTTAATTGTATTTTCTACATCTTCTCTATGAACCATTTCCACTGTAGTGTGCATGTAACGCAAAGGTAAAGATATTAAAGCTGATGCTACCCCAGCATTAGAGTATGCAAAAGCATCAGTATCTGTACCTGTTTGGCTCGAAAGGGCATTTCTTTGAAATGGAATTTCTTTTTCTATTGCAGTATCAGTAATTAAATCACGAAGTTTATTTTGTACAGCTGGCGCATATGCAACCACTGGGCCACGTCCAATTTTTAAATCTCCTTCAATTTTTTTATCGATCATAGGAGTTGAGGTATCGTGACAAACATCAGTTACAATGGCAACATTTGGTTTAATATTATGAGCGATCATTTGTGCGCCACGTAAACCAATTTCTTCTTGTACAGAGTTTACTATGTAAAGTCCAAAGGGTAAAGTTTTGTTTTGTTCTTTAAGTAAACGAGCTACTTCTGCAATCATAAAACCACCCATTCTGTTATCGATGGCTCTACAAACAAATTTGTTTTCGTTTAAAATCTCAAAAGTATCAGGATACGTAATTACACACCCTACGTGTACTCCTAAAGCTTCAACTTCTGCTTTTGTATCACAACCACAATCAATAAAAATAGTTTCGATTTTTGGAGCATCCTCAACGGTTTTTCCACGTAAACGGGTATGTATTGCTGGCCAACCAAAAACACCTTTAACGATTCCGTTTTTTGTATGGATATTTACTCTTTTAGAAGGGGCGATGATTTGGTCTGAACCTCCGTTACGGATTACATAAATTAATCCATCCTCAGAGATGTAATTTACATACCACGAAATTTCATCAGCGTGGCCCTCAATTACCACTTTAAAAGGAGCCTCCGGATTTATAACCCCAACGGCAGTCCCGTATGTATCTGTAAAAGTTTTGTCTACATAAGGAGAAATGTAATCTAACCAAATTTTCTGTCCCTTACATTCGTAACCCGTTGGTGAGGCGTTGTTTAAATACGTTTCTAAAAAAGTTAATGATTTGTTATTAATTATAGATTGTTCCATTACTAAAAATATTTATGTAAATTTACTAAAAAAGCATCCTTATCTTAATTTTTGTTTATTATTTTTGTTTGTTAAATAATATTATGAAATTACTTACATACATACTAATTATTATGGGAAGTACCTGTTTTGCCCAGGGAACCCTTGAGGTAACTCAGTCTGTTACGATTGAGGGAGATAGTATTATATATAAGTACCAAATGAATGAATTAATTATTGGTAAACACCAAACGGAGGAGACGGAATTAATGAAGTTGAAACGTTTAGAAAATAGAATTTTACGTGTGTACCCTTATGCTAAAGCGGCTGCCGAAAATTTAAAAATCTTAAATGATAATATGGCAAAGTTGGAGCATAAAAAGGACCAGAAAAAATATTTTAAACTGGTTGAGAAATATTTAGAGAATGAGTTTAAGCCTCGAC
>CAVBJB010000068.1:0-8010 GCA_963595625.1 Lachnospiraceae bacterium
ATATTAGAATATAAATAATTTCTAATGCCCACACCATCTGGAATCAGAAATATAATCTTCTTATTTTTCATTAAATATCTTTAAATTGTTTTTGGTGGTTAAGTCCCCAAATATCGTTTTGTCTTAAAATTTTTATAAACAGTTCTGTACTATTACCATCCCCAAAATCCAATTCTAGATCTTTTAACTGTTTATTTTTTATTTGTTGTAAAGCACTTAAAATGTCACTTGCTTCGTAACTTGTATTTATAATTTCAGAATTTGTGGTTCTGTTGTTTTGTCTGGTTCCGATATTGATTGTAGGGATTTTATAATAGGGTGCTTCTCTAATACCAGCTGAGCTGTTTCCTATAATAAATTCCGCTTGTTTTAGTAAAGTCAGAAAATACTCAAAACGAAGGGATGGGAAAATCCTAAATCTTGGGTTATTTTCTAACTTTTTGTACTCGTCTAGAATACATTGGCTTCCTAAATCGTTGTTTGGAAACACCACTATGTAATTGTTTTTATCCTGTAATAAGGCTTGAACAAAATTATATGCATAGGTTTGCATGTTGCTGAACTCCGTTGTTACAGGATGGAACATGGCAATAGCGAATTGATCGAAAGGAATTTGATAGTAGTCTTTAGCTAATGCTACCGAAGGTAAGTCTTTAGAAAACATAACATCAATATCTGGAGAGCCAATTTCAAAAACCGAATTTGGTATCTCCCCCATTTGTATTAATCTGCGCATTGCCTCTGCATTGGCAACAAAATGAATGTGTGCCATTTTTGAGGTAGCATGTCTGAGTAATTCATCAATAGTACCCGAAATTTCGCCCCCCTCTATATGTGCTACTAAAATATTGTTTAACGATCCCACAATAGAACCCGCTAAGGCTTCCACTCGATCTCCATGGACCACTATCATATCAGGTTTAACTTTACTTACATAAGTAGATAGTCCTTCGATGGTTTTAGCCAACGTAAGGTCCATGGTCGTTTCGTGTGTATGGTTTTCAAACTGATGAATGTTTTTAAAACCACATCGTTGCACCTCAATTAAGGTATAGCCGTATTGTTGTTGTAAATGCATTCCAGTTACAAATACAAAAGCCTCAAAATCGCTGCTGTCTTCAACAGCGTGTATCAAGGATTTAATTTTTCCAAAATCAGCTCTTGTACCTGTAAGGAATAATATTTTTTTCATTTATACCTGTTTAGATTATTGAAAATCTGTTTCTAAAAGTTGTTCATCGTTAAGAATGTTACGCGTGGCTTTTTTACCCAGTATGTCGTTAAAACGCTCTGCTAAAATTTTACCAGTACCTGGACGTTTTACCCAAATGTTCTCTTTAGTAAAAACCTCCCCTTCTTTAACTTCTTTAATTGTACACACTGTAGCAAACGCAAAGTCAATAGTTACTTGCTCTTCCTGAGCAGGTTTTTTATCCCCTCCACGCATTTGTGCTATTTCTGAACTACTAACAATTAGTTCATTACAAGCTTGTTCGTCCATACTGCACACAATATCCGGACCTGTACGTTGCATATGATCAGTGAAATGACGCTCTAAAATCGAAGCCCCTAACGCAACTGCGCCTAAACAAGCGTTGTTGTTTAATGTATGATCACTAAGACCAAATACTTTATCTGGAAAAGCTTGATGCATTTGCATCATAGCACCAAAACGTACTAAATGTATAGGTGTTGGATATAGATTTGTAGTGTGTAATAATGCCACAGGTACGTTGTATTTATCAAAGATAGCTACTGCTTTTTGAATGCTATCAATAGTATTCATCCCCGTACTTAAAATTACTGGTTTACCAAAAGATGCAATATGCTCTAATAATGGATAGTTATTACACTCCCCTGATCCAATTTTGTAAGCAGGAATATCAAATTTTTGAAGACGATTAGCTGCGGCTCTAGAAAAAGGGGTAGAAATAAATATCATGCCTTGCTCTTCCACATATTGTTTAAGCTCTAATTCCTCTTGTTCATTTAAAGCGCAACGCTCCATAATTTCATATATAGAAACGTCTGCATTACCTGGAATTACTTTTTTAGCCGCTCCACTCATTTCGTCTGCCACTATGTGTGTTTGGTGTTTTACTACCTCAACCCCTGCACGTTTGGCAGCATCTACCATCTCTTTAGCTACTTGTAAAGATCCTTCGTGGTTGATTCCTATTTCTGCAATAACTAAGGGTGGGTAATCTGGACCTATTTTACGTCCTGCAATTTCAATATATGGGTTCATTATAATCTGTACTTATGTTTTTCTATTAAATATTCTGCGTAATCAAAATCATCTTGCGTATCTATATCAACTTGAGTAAATGGGTGAGCTACTATAAAGGGTATAGCATCTTTTGATATGATTTCATTCTCTTTTATTAAATCCGCTTTCGTAATATAAAGTAAGCCATTTTCATAAAACAAAGGTTCTAAATCTTGGCTTCGTTGCCCAGGAATATAATTGAATGGTATAAACCGTTCCATGTTTATTTTACCCAATTTATGATGATCTCTGGTGACGGTAAATAAACTACTACAATTACATTCTTTGAATTTTTGAAATGCTTCATTTAAAAGTTCAAAGGGGCGTAGTGGATTTGTCGCCTGTAATAATATCACCTGTTCGACTTTAAATTCTATATTATCTAAAACATGAGCTAAAGCTGTAATGGTAGGTTCATAATCTCCACTTAATTGTAAAGGCCTATCTATAACTTTTGCTCCATATTTTAACGCTGTATTTTTTATATCAGGGCAATCCGTAGAGACAATTACCTCGTCTATAAAATCATGTTTCTTTGCGTATAAAATACTATAAGCCAGTAAAGGCAACTGCCCTAACATTTTTATGTTTTTTTTAGGTAATCTTTTTGAACCTCCTCTTGCAGGTATAATAGCAATTGTTTTAGACATTGATTTTTAAACGTTTACGTTCATTTAGCTTATAAGGATTAGAATCCTATTGTAAATGTTAAAAATACATAATTAAAGTTAACTGTACAATTGCATACTGAAGGCAGTGTATAAAAAAAGAAACATTCATATAATTTTAAAAATTGATGTATAGAGTGAATCAATTTTGTAAAAAAAATACGAATGTTTCATGTAATTACAGAGTAACTGTACCTAAGAATGCAGAGTCTGAAGCATTTTTACGATCCGCATCTCTAAAAGCCAGCCATACCGCTAAGGTTTGGTTTTGAAATTCTGGTGGAACCGTTAGGGTCACGGTACCGTCAGCACGTGTTGCCACATTTTCAAAAAGGAAGGTTTTAGATACTTGATCGATCCCGATTAGAACTTGTGCTTGGTCTAGTTCACGTTCGGGGTTACTTCCGCTGTTATCGTTCCAATCCACCTTGATTTGGTTGGCGCCTGGGGTTGAAACTCCAATGGCGTAAGGAGCTAAAATGTTTCCTTTTGAGAACATAATATTGGCATTGTCAATGGTCCAAGTGTTGTTATCAAAATCTAAAACATAGCTGACCAAAACATTAGCTGACGCTTGCGAATAACGTGAAATGTTTTTGATTGGTTTCCCATAAAATTCTTTAGCATAGTGTTTGTACCCGGCTAAAAAATTTACAAACTCCTTAAAGCGTTGTCTAATCAACAATTGCTTCGCTTTTACCTCTTTGTTCTTGGTCTTTGGGCGTCTTCTTAAAATCTCAACACCCCCAACATTTGCTACTACATAGCGGCCTGTTCTTCCAGATGATCCCTCTAGTGGAGAATCGTAGAGTTTTCCCATAGTAATAGAATTTTTAGGGTTAATATTAATTTTTTTTAAAAAGCTTTTTAAGATTGTAATTAATTACATATCAAATATATACATGAAATTTAAGCGTTTTAAATTGTTTCTTTATTTTTCAATAACTTTCAATAGGTTTCCGAAACTTTCTTGTATTTGCGATTTGATTTTAGATGTGAGATGTGAGATTATAGATTATAGATGATAGATGATAGATAATAGATTTTTGATTTACGTTATAGGTTTTATATAGTTATTCTATAGTGTTTCTATAGGCATTCTATAGTGTTTCTATAGGCATTCTATAGTGTTTCTTCGGTGTTTCTTCGGTGTTTCTTCGGTGTTTGTTCGGTTGAAGCTTTTAGCTGTTGGCTTCTAGCTATTAGCTGTTGGCTTTTAGCTTTTAGCTTTGGCTGATTGCTTTTAGCTATTAGCTGTTGGCTTTTAGCTTTTAGCTTTGGCTGTTAGCTGTTGGCTTTTAGCTGTTGGCTGTTGGCTGATTGCTTTTAACTGTTGGCTTTTGACTTTTGACTTTTGACTTTTGACTTTTGACTTTTGACTGTAGTCTTTTGTACGATGGAGATTAGTTTTGGGATTTTTGAATGAGTCGAAGTATAAAAATTGACTTTTAAGTGGGAAGAAATATTTACTTAGAGTGCTGGAAAATAAAAAAGTCATGCTTTGTGCATGACTTTTTAACGAATTACCTGTGGGTAAGTTCGTTGAGTTTTTGAATAAAAAGGGATTTGGAATAACAAATTCGATTCCCAAATTTAAAATGTGTTAAACTATATTTTTTACGATAATTGTACATGGTACGTGTAGATACTTTTAAAAGTTTTGCTAACTCATCCTCCATAATAAAATCGTCTGTAGAAAGTATAGCTTTTTGGGTATCGTTTAAATTGCCGTTTGCATTTAAATCCCTTTCTAACTGTTTAATTTTAGAACTTGACAACTGCATATTTAACAATTTTAACAAAAAAAACGAAAGATATTATTAATTATTGTGATTAAAATAAACAAAATAATTCTTAGTTCTAGTATATTACAAGCTGAATTGTATATTTGGAGAATGTTGACCTAAAACTCTTATTTTTAATGTATTATATGTCCTATAAAGCAAAAATTATTTACATTAATTCATATATTTAACAACAAATAAATAACCGTCGGTTTAATTAACTCTAAATATTGGAATAAATGAAAAAAACAATTACTCGATTTTTAATCCTTTTCCTTCTATTTATGGGAGGTGTACCAAAAATCATAGCTCAAAATTATATTTTAGGAGTCTCTTCTGGCAGCAATAACAAGAGTATCTATCTGATAGATGCTACAGACGGTACAATTCTTGACTCTAGTTTTATAAATTTAAATTCGCAATCGCCTGGTACGTTAAAAGACGTATTACAAGTTGGAGAACAACTATGGATAACAGACCAAACGGGGGATAAAATATTTATTTATGATATTTACGGAAACTATCTCTCTCAAATAGCGACTGGATTGGACAATATAAGAGGATTGGAACTAGTGAATCGAGAAGTATGGGTCACAAATGATGGAAGTGCAAACGGTGCCACCGCAGATGCTATTATGAGGTACAGTTTGACTGGCAGCTTTTTGGGATATTACCTCTCTAGTAACACCTCGTTATTTGATTTAGTAGATGCGGGTAGCGGTATGGTGTATGTTTCAGGATTAACGAATCAGGGAATTCATAAAATAAACTATTATGGAAATAGTATAGGAAATTTAGTAGGCCCTAATGTATTCCAGAATTTGCAACAAATAAACTTAACTTCATCCAGAGATTTGTTGGCAGCTGTTTTTCAAAATCATGCCAGCTCAGGAAATGCTGCGGGTGTATATAAAATATCTACCGCAGACGGAAGTATACTCAACCGCTGGCCAGCTTCTGGTATGCGAGGGGTAATTGAATTAGCTAATGGGGATATTTTGTATAGTAATGATAGTGGGATGTACAAAATAAATACGACGAATAATACCGTATCTATAGTTGCAAGTGGTAGTTTTCAGTATTTTGCTAAAGCTAATTTACCTCATCTTAATACCCCAACCGCAGAAAAGTTACGTTTTAGTTTATACCCGAATCCGTCTACAGACTTCATAGAACTTAAGAGTGATTGGCTGATGGACTCTATACGTGTTTGGGATATACAAGGTAAACTTATTTTAAGCCGTAGTGTACAATCCCAGACTTTTACATTAGATGTAAGTTGTTTAAGTAAGGGCCCTTATATTATAGAAACTCTATCACAAAATAAAATCCAATCGCTTAAATTTATTAAAAATTAAAAAAACAGCACAGATCAATTTCTGTGCTGTTTTTATTATCTAATTAAATTACATATGATTTTTGACAAATCTATATTTTAGTAAGAATTATATATCAAAAATTTTTTTAATATTTTCGCTATTATTTTCAATAGAAACATATTTTTTTAAATTTTCTCCAAATACTTTATCGATTTTATTTAATTTAAAATCGTTGATAAAATTCTTTAAAACTTTTTTAATTTCATGCACATCATCTAAGGTTGAAGTGTAAGGATAATTAGCACCAAGTACTCTGTTTACTTCTGATTTTTTGGGAGTTAGAGCTATTATTGATTTATCAGAAAAAGCAATATCTGCAACTTTACCAGGTAAAAAGGGACTGAAATCAGCAATAGCCTCAATGACTAGATTTGCATCCGCTTGTGCCATAAGTTCACAACTTTTTTTATAGCTAACTCTGTTTTGATTGAATTTAATATTAGAAATATTAGTGTTTTTTATAAGCTCTTTATGCTCTTTATTAAATGTACCGAAAAAAGTAAATAAAACCTCGGATTCGTAAATTGAAGATTCTTGATTTAACTCTTGTATAGCCTTTATTAAATAAAGTGGATTGCGAGGTCCTAATAAATTACCTGCGTGTATAATATTTATTTTATCCTGAGGTAATGTTACTAGATCATCAGAATCTGTGTACTGTAAATTTTTAAGTCTTGTACCAATATGAGGTACAACAATACCTTTATCTTTTATAGCTGTAAAAGTATTTGCCATATGATCTAACAAATATTTAGAGGGAAAAGTAATTTTATACGCACCTTCTAATACTTTTTTAAAAGCTTTTTCTTGCTTTTTATAAATAAAATTTACTTTTTTCTTATAAGGTTCAGGATACAAATGGTTGGGATATGGATCGTGAATGTTAGCAATGTATGGAATATTAATTTCTTTACAAGGAAAAATTAAGTAAGGATAAAAGGAATTTCCAGAACCTAATAAATAAATAAAATTATATTTTTTTTTACTTGTTAAATCAAAAATTGACCTCTTATATGATTGGATAATATCATTTGCTTGTTTATTGTAGCCATAAATATAACTGTGGTATGCTTTAACCTTTGGGATACGGTCAAAAAAATTGGGAGTTGATAATTTTACATCCAATTTTATAACATTAACATTTTTAGGTAACCAATTTACATTGTAATCAAAATTATTTTCAGTTAAAACATCGACGTCAAAACCTGCATCAGACAAAAGTTTAATGGTAGTTGATGAAACAATACCTGATGAAGTACTATTTATTCTTAAACTCTCTGCTATTACTAATATAGATATTTGATTAATCATTTATAAGTCAATTATAGATTTTAAAATATTTTCTACAGCCTCTCCGTTTCCGTAAGGATTATGTGCAGTACTCATATTTAAATAATAATCTTTATCGTTTAAAAGTAAGTTAGTGTTTGAAACGATATTCTCAATATCCGTACCCACTAATTTAACAGTCCCCGCGGTAACGGCTTCTGGTCGTTCTGTGTTATCTCGCATGACTAATACGGGTTTGCCTAAAGAAGGTGCCTCTTCTTGAACTCCCCCCGAATCAGTTACTATAATATACGATTTTTCCATTGCGTATATAAAAGCTGGATAATCTAAGGGTTGAATTAGCTTAACGTTTTCGATGTTTTTTAAAATACGATTTACAGGCTCTTGAACATTTGGGTTTAGATGCACTGGATATATTACTTGAACCTCTTTATTTGCTGCAATTTGTTTTATTGCATTGCAAAGATTCTCGAATCCTTGTCCAAAATTTTCTCTACGATGACCTGTAATTAAAATATTTTTTTTATTTGGATCTATAGTGTTTTTAATACGTTCTAAATCAGGACATGAATATCCCTCCTTAATTTTTTTAAGTCCCAAGTATAAAGCATCAATAACTG
>CAVBJB010000069.1:0-7933 GCA_963595625.1 Lachnospiraceae bacterium
ATTATAGATCATTCAAAAAATGGTACGATCGGAATTAATACCCCTTCTGAGAATCATTATATTTCGCTAAAACCAGGAAATTTTTCTTATCCTACTATTAAATTTACGCAATTAGCAGATTTTGGTTCTTATACAACATTTGAAACTTCAAATTCTTTAGGAATTAACGATTCTGGGGAGATTAACAAACAAGTAGATTTATCTTCTAATTATATTTATTGTAATAAACCTACAGATTCTAATCTATTTAATAATTCTAATTTTATCACAGATGGAGAATTGATTTTGAATTTATTACCTGGAAAGTATGAAATACAAGCATATATAATTTATTCGACAAGTTCATCTGCAGATATAGAAATTGGCTTAAAATCTAATAAAGCGTTATTAAATAGTAACTTCTATGGTTTAGGACATTATGGAACGTACACCTTATCAACCTCTGCTAGTCCTTATTTTCTTAAAGATTTAACTACAAATAATAATACACTTGTATTTGGTGGAGCAGGTGTTAACGAGCCTATGGTTGCTACCTTAAATTCTTTTGTTGAAATTACAGAACCTACTACAATTTCTGTAATCTATAAGCAACAAGCTCTATCCACTTCTTATTCAAAAATTTTTAAAAACTCTTCTCTTTTCGCCAAAAAACTAAACTAAATGAGGATATTATATTTAACTGCGTTATTAGTTTCTACTATTACTAAAGCGCAGGTTGGAGCCGGAACACAAAATCCGGAGGCTAGTTTACACATTTCTGCAACGGATAAATCTAATTTATTATTGATTAACAATCAGCAAAATAATTTAATTGCAGTAACTAAAAATGCTATTGCAATCAATAAGCAGCAGGCAGATAATATTATAGATATCGATGTTAAAAACAACACGAAGCTAAATATAAAGGCAGATTTAAACAGTAATTATACATCTGATGCTTTACGCTTATCTTTAAAAGAAAACGGAGATTTGGTAACAAGTAATTATAAAATTGGAGATATCATTTTTAAAAAATCTTACAATACACTTTTAATAAACAATAGTATTACTAGACATCAAAATTTACAAATTTATTTAACTCCTGGAGTTTATAAAATGGAGGCATTGGTAAGATACTCCTCAATGAGCTCTAGGGATGTTAAGGTAGGAGTTGTTGCGCCAATGGATGCTGTGGGAAATTTTTCTGCTCATGCGATGTATGCTAGTTTTACTACAACCACTTCAGCTTCTGAGGCGTTACCATTTAAAAACGCTAATATTCATGAACAATTTGTGGTACTTGGAGGGGAGGATAATACTGCAAGCAAGATTTTAAATGGTAATATTAAAGGGTTTATCAAAATAGTGTCCTCTGGCTATGTTACCCTACGTTTCTTTCAACAAGCAAACACAACTTTTGATACTACAATTTATCCTGAATGTTTTTTACAATTTGAACGTATAAAATAATGCTATGAAAAATATTATATACATACTAGCCACACTAATTTTTAATTCCGTTCATGCACAAATCGGTATTAATACTCCAAATCCGCAAGCTACGGTACATGTTAAATCTAATTCAACCATCTTACCGGTACTAAAAATAGATACTCCTACAACAACACCCATAATACAAGTCAACAATGATAAAACAATAGGTGTAAATACAACAAATGACGGCACAGCAACAATTATTATAGACTCTAAGGATAAAGGTAATTCTGGTGTTCGCATATCTAACCATCAAAATGCGCAAACACATGGTAATTTAATGGATTTGGCTGTAAATACAGAAGGTGTAGTAGTTAGTAGAGGTAAAAATATTGGAAATACTTTTTTTGCTTTTAAAACTATAGATTCTCCTTTGTTAAACACGTCAGACGGTATAATAAACGATGAAGAACTTGTACTTAATCTACCCAAAGGACTTTATCAAATTACAGGATCAATACTTTTTTATTCAGGTACCAATAATGATATAGAATTGTTTTTGGAAGGAGTAGGAGAGGTAACAGGTAAATTTAATGCCATTGGACAATACGGTAGTTTTACTAATGAGATAACAGCCGTTCCGCACTATGAGCAAAATATTAACAGTACAACTGGAGTAGCTGTTGGTGGCGGTGGAGCAGGAGAGGAGTATAAATCTGGAGCTCAAATAAATGGTTATATACAAGTAAACGGATCATCAGCAATAGTAAAGCTTAAATACAAACAACAAGCCGGAATAGGTATATTAGCAAGAGATACTAAAATATTTAAAAACACATACATTAAGGCTACTAAAATTCAATAATCATAACAATAATTATTTTAATTAGTTGTTATTGTTTATTTATGGTATTTTGGCACGACTATTGAAAAGTTAAAAATATTACTAAAAATATCTGAATATGAAAAAGATAGCCATACTAGTATTCTCGTTTTTTATCCTTGTAATACCAACATCATGTATTACATCAGACGATTTATACACTCCATACCAAGACGCAAGTGTAATTTTACAACAGTATGATCTTTGGGAAATAGACCACAGCCGTACATCAGGTACAGGACAAGATCCATTTATGGAAAGAGCCATTACACAGTCCTTCATCAACGGAGTATTATATGCTAACAACAATTTTTCAGGATTTGGATATACAGGTAACGGTTTCGGAATCGATGTCGGGATATACACACTTGGGGTAAACACCCTTACCGTGCGTCACGACGTTTATGGTGTATTTAACTTTCAAATTTCGTATCTAGGCGGTAATACCATCCAATTAATCGATCGTTACAACAACGTATCATACACATTAAATGGATACAACAAAGCCTATTACGATTACGACTATGTGTTTTACAACAACATTCAGTATTTCCTACAGGAATTTCAGGGTTGGAGAAAAGTATACACAAGCCAAGCGGGATATGTAAACCCTTTTGACGACGAAAATATCTTACGTTTTGATACACAAGGCAATATTTTCCAATCTTCATTAGATCCGTTTAACACTTCTCTAAACCAAATCCTTTGGGATTATACAGGAACATACAGTATTACAAACTCAAATAGAGAAAATGTAAAATACCTACGTTTAAGATACAACCAAAATGAGTACGAAGACTTTACATTAACCGTAATAAACGATACTCGAATCCGTTTGTTACATTCCTCAGGAACAACTTACGAGTTTGAAGGCTCAGGATACATTCAATTCCTAAGACCTGCATACAAAACAACAGCACAATTAAAAAGTAGCTTATAAAAACAAACCCTTTTAGAGGCAACTCTAAGAGGGTTTTATATTTTTGGGCGTTGCGCGCCTTTTAATGGGCGCGCCGTGCTTTACGCTATATCTTTTAAACTCCGCTTCGCTCCGTTTAAAAGGATGCCGCTACAATCACTAACGCAGCTACCGCCGTCACAATAAAAAGGGAGAAGTGCCGTAAAGCTCTTCTCCCAAAAAAATTATTTCTTATAAAATAAATTATGGTCAATATATTCCCAAACCTTATGGTCAATCATGGGCGATATATTTTTACCTAATTTAATATTCTCGCGTATAAAAGTCGACGATAACTCTATAATAGGAGCATCAACCTTTTTAATATTCGGATGATTTATTAACTCAGTTTCCACAGCACCTTCACTAATTCTAGGATACACGTAAATAGGAAAACGTTCTAAAATCACTTCATAATTTTTCCATTTATGTAAAGACTTTAAATTGTCTTCACCCATAATTAAGCAAAACTCATGTTTTGGATGTTTTTCCTCTAAATGAGCTAAAGTAACAACCGTATAATTAGGTTGCGGTAATCTAAACTCTACATCACTTGGCTGAATTTTATCATACCCCTGTGTAGCTAAATGTACCATGTGTAACCTATGGTGATCATTTACTAAATTCGCTTTGTTTTTATGTGGATTATGCGGAGTTACAACCATCCAAATTTGGTCTAAATCCGAGTGTTCTACCATGTGGTTGGCAATAATTAAATGACCAACATGTATGGGATTAAACGTTCCAAAATATAAACCAATCTTCATAAGCTATTATTTAATAAAGTCAGTAACTAATTTGTAAGCCTCCTCTTTTGCAACATCCAAATCGTAATTTTTAATGATGGTGTCAAATTGCGGAGCTGTGGCTAATTCAACAGACGCTTTAGCAATACGCATGTTTATTTTATCCTCGCTCTCAGTTGAACGTTTTTTTAATCTTATCTTAAGCTCATCAATACTTGGGGGTTTTACAAAAACGGCCAAAGTTTGTTCAGGAAACTTCTTTTTAATACGTAATCCGCCTGCTACATCGATATCAAAAATTACGTTTTTTCCCATAGCCCAAATACGTTCTACTTCGCTTTTTAAAGTACCGTAAAAGTTATCGCGGTAAACTTCTTCCCACTCTACAAAATCTTCGTTTTTTATGTGATTTTTAAAAGTGTCTAAAGACATAAAGTAATAATCCTTTCCGTTAACCTCTTCCCCTCTTGCTTCGCGAGTTGCGGCCGAGATCGAAAACTCTAAATTTAATTCTGGATGTTCTAGTAAATGGCGTACTATGGTTGTTTTTCCAGACCCAGATGGTGCTGAAAATACAATTAATTTTCCTCCTGTGCTCATTATAAGTGTTGTGTTGTTATTTTGTATTATAAAACGTTTAAAACTTGTTCTTTTATTTTTTCTAATTCATCCTTCATTTGTACAACAAGCTTTTGCATTTCTGAATGGTTAGATTTAGACCCCATCGTATTTATTTCTCTTCCCATTTCCTGGGCAATAAATCCTAATTTACGGCCGTTAGCCTCGCTGCCATTTAATGTGTCAATAAAATAATCTAAATGGTTAGTTAAGCGTACTTTCTCTTCATTAATATCTAACTTCTCAATATAATAAATCAATTCTTGCTCAAATCTATTTTGGTCTATGTTAGTCTCTAATTCAGATACGGCGTTACGCAAACGTTCTTTTACAGTAGTTATTCGTTCCTCATCAAAATCTAATGCTTTAGTCATTAAATTTCTAATGTTTTCTATACGTTTTATAAAATCATTTTCTAACGATTTTCCTTCTGCAACTCTAAAATCCTTAATGTTATTTAAAGCTTCATTTATTACCTCCTGAATTTGTTTCCACTCCGTCTCATCAATTTCTTCTCGCTCCGTTTTTAATGTATCTGGCATACGTACAGCCATTTTCATTAATTCTGTAGCATCAGCTTCCGGTAAAATGGCTAACATTTGGTTTATGTAAGCCTTTACAATTGGTGCGTTTATTTTTGTTGAGGTTTCCTCAGAAGTTATTTCTATAAATAATGAAAAATCTACTTTACCACGCTCCAATTCCTGAGCAATTTGGTTACGTAATCCAAGTTCCATTTCTCTATATGCAGATGGCATACGCGTATTTAAGTCCAAACCTTTACTGTTTAAAGACTTAACTTCAACCGTAATTTTTTTTGTTGGTAATTGCTTTGACGCTTTACCAAAACCTGTCATTGATTGTATCATATTTTCAGAAAAATAATAGCTACAAAGATATAAAATTTACTTATATCTATTTATAATTATTTTTGCGTTATAGCTATAAATACTTCATTTATATAATTTTTTGTTTCTTTATATTATCTTTGTTTAAAATTTATTTAGGTTATGAAATTCAATACAAAAGCTATACACGGGGGACAACACCACGACCCATCAACAGGAGCTGTAATGACTCCTATATATCAAACATCAACGTTTGCACAAGCCTCTCCAGGAAACTATAAAGGATACGAATATTCTCGTGGAGCAAACCCGACACGTACTGCTCTAGAAAATGCCTTAGCATCAATCGAGGGTGGGGTTGCAGGTTTTGCCTTTGGATCTGGTTTAGCCGCTATAGACGGTGTTTTAAAATTATTTTCTCCTGGTGATGAAATCATCGCTATGGACGATTTATACGGTGGTTCTTACCGTTTATTTACGCGTGTGTATCAAAAATTCGGGTTAAAATTCCATTTTGTAGATATGACGAATGTAGATGCTGTTGTAGCATTAATCAACGACAACACTAAAATGGTGTGGATAGAAACTCCAACAAACCCATTAATGAAGGTGGTTGACATTAAAGCGGTTAACGACGCATCAAAAGCTAAAAAAGCAGACGTATTAGTAGCCGTAGACAATACCTTTGCCTCTCCATATTTACAAAGACCTATTGAGTTAGGAGCAGACATTGTAATGCACTCAGCAACAAAATACTTAGGAGGACACTCAGACTTAGTAGCAGGTGCCATCGTTGTAAACTCAGAACAATTAGCTACAGACGTTCATTTTAACTTATTTGCAACCGGAGGTATTTTAGGGCCACAAGATTCTTACTTAGTATTACGCGGAATCAAAACCTTAGCTGTACGTATGGATCGCCACTGCCAAAACGGAATAAAGGTTGCTCGTTTCTTAGACGCACACCCTAAAGTTGCAAAAACGTATTACCCAGGTTTAGAGAGCCACCCACAACACGAAATTGCTAAAAAACAAATGAAGGATTTTGGGGGTATGGTAACCTTTACACTTACATCAGGTAAAAAAGAGGATGCCTTTAAATTACTTGAAAACCTTAAAGTTTTTACACTTGCAGAATCTTTAGGTGGAGTAGAGTCATTAGCAAATCACCCAGCTACTATGACTCACGCTTCTATCCCAGCTGATAAACGTGCAGAAATTGGTATTACAGATGATCTAATCCGTTTATCTGTAGGAATCGAGGATATCGACGATTTATTAGCAGACTTAGAACAAGTTTTAAACCTTATATAAAACAAAAAACCTCATTGCAAACGTAATGAGGTTTTTTAATTTTTTGGCATTCCGCGCCTTTTAGTGGGCGCGTCGGGCTATCGGCTCAATCTTTTTATTCCATTTCATTACATAAAAAGGATACCGCCTCTATCCCTAATGCAACAAAAAAAGCCAAGTTTTATAACTTGGCTTTTTTTGTTTATGGTAATTTCTAATCAATTAATCTAAATAATAAATGTAACCTACATTTAACCAAATATTCCAATCATTAGCTTTGTTTTCTGGATAAATTCTAGAATCAGGATTTACACCATCAACCCAGTTAGAAAAGTAATATTGCCAACGTAAATCAAGCATTAAATCTGATAATGTAGTTAATTTGTAACGTGTACCTACACTTCCTACGATAGAGAAAGTTGATCCATCATCATTCGTTACACCTCCAATGTATTTTGGAAATAAAACTCCCGGTTGGTCAATTCTTCCTAAATCAGACTCTACTTTTGGTTTGTAGTAACTGTATTGAGCACCTAAACTAATAAACGGAGCTAATTTACCTACTGAGTAAGAAAACTCTCTGATTGATAAAGGAAAGTACTCTAATTGTACCCCAACATTAGTTACAGATGTACTACCGTGCATTGCTCTTAATTGTTGCCCACCTAACGATTGTTTATCTGCCCACTCTCCAAAATGGTTTAATTTTGTTTTGTTCCAAGATAACTCGGATCTTAATTTAAAGTGATCGTTAAAATAACTTTCGGGTCTATAACAGTTACAGTCTGCTCTATATGCAAAATTTAAGTAGTGTATTAATCCTACTCCAAATCCTGTGTTTCCAATATTTGTATCAAAATCTCCTCTTAACCCATAGTCAGATTGAAATGCAACTGGACCAGCAATTACACCTATTTCATGCGAAAAACCGAATTGCGCATTAGAAGGTAAAATACTTCCAAGAGCAAATGCAATTAAGAATAAAAACTTTCTTGACATTCTTACGTTGTTTAGTCTGTTATATAAAGACAAATATATAAAAACATCTCCAAAAATTTTAAGATTTTTTTTAAAATTGATTTTTGATGTTTTTTTTCTGTATCTATCTATAATTTTCAAATAATTTATTGGTATATATAAGTTTATTATTAACATTGATTTCATAAGTATATTG
>CAVBJB010000070.1:0-7894 GCA_963595625.1 Lachnospiraceae bacterium
TGATCAAAATTCTGAATTATCTAATGAAGAAAAATTAACTTTAGAATTAGCGAATGAAAAAGATCGTTTCTTACGTCTTTTTGCTGAATTCGAAAATTATAAAAAACGTACAGCTAAAGAAAGAGTTGAGTTATTTAAAACAGCTAATCAAGAAGTGTTACAAGCTATGGTTGCTGTAGTTGATGATTTTGACCGTGCAATGCCTCAAATCTCTAAATCTGAGGATGAGAACTTAGTAAAAGGTGTTGAGTTAATCTTTGACAAATTAAAAACAACTTTAAAATCTAAAGGTTTAGAAGAAGTTGAAATTGCTAATGGTGATGTTTTTGATGCAGATATTGCTGAAGCTATAACTCAAATCCCAGCCGGAGATGATCTTAAAGGGAAAATTGTTGATGTTATAGAAAAAGGGTACAAATTAGGCGATAAAATTATTCGTTTCCCTAAAGTAGTTGTTGGACAATAATTTTACGAATTACTATATTCCATGAAAAAAGATTATTACGAAATATTAGGTATATCTAAATCTGCATCGGAGGCTGAAATTAAAAAAGCTTACCGTAAAAAGGCAGTTCAATACCATCCTGATAAAAATCCGGGTGACAAAGAGGCAGAAGAAAAATTTAAAGAAGCAGCTGAAGCTTACGAAATTTTATCAGACAAAGAAAAAAAAGCACGCTACGACCAGTACGGACATGCAGCTTTTGATGGTGCATCAGGTTTTGGTGGTGGTCAAGGGATGAACATGGACGACATCTTTAGTCAATTTGGAGACATCTTTGGTGGTGGCTTCGGTGGCTTTGGTGGTGGTTTTGGTGGCGGTAGTCGTCAAGCACGCGTTAAAGGTTCAAACCTACGTATAAAAGTAAAATTAACTCTTGAGGATGTTGCTCTAGGTGTAGAGAAAAAAGTAAAAGTTAAACGTAAAGTTCAAGCGCCTGGTGTTACTTACACAACATGTTCTACATGTAACGGGTCTGGGCAAGTTACGCGCATTCAGCAAACTATTTTAGGTAGAATGCAAACTTCAGCTCCTTGTAATGTTTGTGGAGGTTCAGGTCAAACTATAAGTTCTAAACCAAACAATGCAGATGCTCAAGGTTTAATTGTGGAAGAAGAAACAGTATCTATCAAAATTCCTGCAGGGGTTACTAATGACATGCAACTTAAAGTTTCTGGTAAAGGTAACGAGGCACCAGGTAAAAACTCTATTCCTGGGGATTTATTAGTAGTTATTGAGGAGATTGAGCACGACACTTTAAAACGCGAAGGAGAAAATATCCATTTTGATTTATATATTTCTTACCCAGAAGCTGTTTTAGGTGCTGCTAAAGAAATTGATACAGTTACAGGAAAAGTTCGTATTAAGATTGATGCTGGTGTACAATCAGGTAAAATCTTACGTTTAAAAGGTAAAGGTATCCCATCGCTAAACGGATACGGATCTGGAGATATGTTGGTTCACGTTAACGTTTGGACTCCTAAAACTTTAAACAAAGACCAAAAACAATTCTTCGAAAAAATGATGGATGACGACAATTTTGCTCCACATCCTACAAAATCAGAAAAATCGTTTTTTGAGAAAGTTAAAGAAATGTTTTCATAATCTTTATCGGATTCTCAATAAACAACTAAATACAATATTAAAACCCAACTTATTTATTTAAGTTGGGTTTTTTTGTAACTTTTTATTCTTTTTATAGACATATAAAGTAAATTTGTAAAACTAAAAGTTTTTAAATGGACTCTATTTTAGAAGTAAAAAACGTAAGTAAAAAGTACGGAGATTATACCGCTCTTAACAACGTTTCTTTAAATATACCTCGTGGTTGTATTTACGGTTTACTTGGACCAAATGGTGCAGGTAAAACCTCTTTAATACGTATTATCAATCAAATCACATACCCAGACCAAGGTCAAGTTATTTTAGACGGTCAACCTTTAGCACCACATCACGTACAACATATTGGTTATATGCCAGAGGAGCGCGGACTTTACAAATCCATGAAAGTGGGGGAGCAAGCCTTATATCTTGCCCAACTTAAAGGGATGCCAAAAGCTGAAGCTAAAAAGCAATTAAAATATTGGTTCGAAAAATTCGAAATCGAGTCTTGGTGGGATAAAAAACTACAAGAACTCTCTAAAGGGATGGCACAAAAAGTACAGTTTATTGTTACGGTTTTACACCAGCCTAAACTTTTAATTTTAGACGAGCCTTTCTCAGGATTCGATCCTGTAAACGCAAATCTTATTAAAGACGAAATTTTAGAACTTAACCGTAAAGGAACAACCATTATTTTCTCTACCCACCGTATGGAGTCTGTAGAGGAGATGTGTGACTATATTGCCTTGATCAACAAATCAAACAAAATTATCGAAGGCGGACTTATCGATGTTAAAAAACAATACCGTAACAACTCTTACCAAGTAGGTATTCTCTCTAATAATATCGAAAAATTAATGTACGACCTTACGTTAAAATACAAAGTAGAACAAACCAATTTTAAATCCCTAAACAACGAGTTAAAATTAAACATACACATAGGGACAGATACTACCAACGATTTAATACAAGTCTTACTAAACAACGGTGTAATCACTCATTTTACAGAGAATATCCCGTCTATAAACGACATTTTTATCTCATCAGTTCAAGGTTTAACTCCTAATAAATTTTAATCCATGAGTAATTTATCTTTAATTATAAAGCGCGAATTTTTAACCAAAGTACGCAATAAGTCCTTTATCGTAATGACCGTTTTAGGACCGCTTTTAATCTTAGTAATGTCAGGATTAATTGGATATTTAACCCGTGTTAACGATTCAGAAGTTAAACAAATTGCCATTCACGACGCTAACAACTTCATCGCATCGCAATTTCAAAACACAGAACACACACATTACGTAAACGTAAGTTTAATGCCGCTAGATTCGGCAAAAGTTCAAGCTAGTAAAAACTACAAAGCTTTAATTTACGTTCCAAAAGCAGACAGCATACAAGCTATTGTAAATACGGTCGAGTACATCTCAGAAGATTCACCTTCGTTAGAGAATATTTACGATATCGAAAACAAAATTAACCAAGCCGTTACCAAAAGCAACATCGAAAAGCTAAACATCGACTACAATAAAATAGACGAGGCCAAAGCAAATTCAGAAATAAAAATCCTTAAATTCTCCGGAGAAAACTCATTAAAAGGATTAAACGAAATTAAAGTTGCCATAGGTTTTGCCTTTGGATACCTAATCATGATGTTCATCATCATTTACGGTAACTACGTCATGCGTTCAGTGATCGAGGAAAAAACAAACCGAATCATCGAGATCATCATTTCCTCAGTAAAACCATTCGATTTAATGATGGGGAAAATCATCGGAAACTCACTAGCCGGTGTTTTACAATTTGCCATTTGGGCCGTATCCGGAATCATAATTTTATTAGGAGTAAACTTAGTTTTTGGAGCTAATCTACAAGCATCACAAGCCCAAGAAGCCGTTTCAGCCCTACAACATTCCGAAGGTTTTGCACAAAACATCAACCTATATCTGTCAGAAATTACTAAACTTCCAATTTTCACACTTCTAATTTCATTTGTAGTGTTTTTTACCGGAGGTTACTTTCTATACAGTTCGCTATACGCAGCAATCGGAGCAGCAGTAGATAACGAAACAGACTCACAACAATTCCTAATGCCAATCATTATGCCATTAATGTTAGGAGTTTACGTAGGATTTTTCACCGTAATGAACGACCCGCACGGCACCATCGCCACCCTATTTTCGTTCATTCCTTTAACATCGCCAATCGTTATGTTAATGCGTATCCCGTTCGGCGTGCCCCTATGGCAAATCATCACCTCAATGGTTCTACTTTTCATCACATTCTTAGGAGTCGTATGGTTTGCATCCCGCATTTACCGCGTAGGTATTTTAATGTACGGCAAAAAACCATCATGGAAAGAAATTTACAAATGGCTTAAATATTAGGAGCGTTAACACCAAACATCACACCGAGTTTGCCATCCCGCTATCCGCTATATCTTTAAACAAAACCACAACTTTTTTAAGTTGTGGTTTTCTGTTTAAAGGATGCCGCTCCTATCGGGGCTATACATTAACACAATATTTCAAACAATATTAAAAATCCGTTTTTAACACAAACAAATAAAATGTATTTTTGTACCAAAGTATAAAAACGTACGTATGAGTAAAATTTTAATCATCGAGGACGAAGCTTCAATTCGCCGCGTATTAGTTCGCATTCTTTCCGAAGAAAACGACACATATAAAGTAGACGAAGCCGAGGACGGAAAAATTGGTTTAGACAAAATTAAAGCCGAAGACTATGACCTTGTACTTTGCGACATCCGTATGCCAAACATGGACGGCGAAGAACTTTTAGTTGAAGCTAAAAAAATTAAACCAGAAATTCCAATCGTTATGATTTCTGGCCACGGCGATTTAGACACCGCTGTTAACACCATGCGTTTAGGAGCTTATGATTACATCTCTAAACCACCCGATTTAAACCGATTGTTAAACACCGTACGTAACGCTTTAGATACAAAACAACTGGTTGTAGAAAATAAAATCCTAAAGAAAAAAGTTTCTAAAAACTACGAAATGATAGGGGATAGTGAAGCTATAGGTCAAATTAAAAATATGATCGATAAAGTATCCCCTACAGAAGCTCGTGTACTTATTACCGGACCAAACGGTACAGGTAAGGAGTTAGTTGCACATCAAATCCATGAAAAGTCAGAACGTGCCTCTGCACCCATGATCGAGGTTAACTGTGCTGCAATTCCGGCTGAGTTAATAGAATCTGAACTTTTTGGTCACGTAAAAGGAGCATTTACATCTGCCGTTAAAGACAGAGCTGGTAAATTTGAAGCCGCTAATAACGGAACCATTTTCTTAGACGAAATTGGAGATATGAGTTTACCTGCCCAAGCAAAAGTACTACGTGCCCTGCAAGAAGGTTTAATACAACGCGTGGGTGCTGATAAGGACATTAAAATTAATGTTCGTGTCATTGCTGCTACCAATAAAGACCTAAAAAAAGAAATTGAAGAAGGTCGTTTCCGTGAGGATTTATATCACCGTTTAGCGGTAATATTAATTAAAGTTCCTGCACTAAATGATCGTCGTGAAGATATACCTATGTTAATTGAGCATTTCACAAAAAAAATAGCTCAAGAACAAGGAACACAACAAAAACAATTTTCTAATGAAGCTATTTCCCTTTTACAACAATACGATTGGACAGGAAATATTAGAGAATTACGTAATGTAGTAGAAAGACTAATTATTTTAGGAGAAAAAACAATCTCAGAAAATGACGTTAAGCTTTTTGCAAGCAAATAATAATGTAGTATGAAATTAAAAAAGATAAACGAAAATTTACAACAAGCACTTATTGAACTTGGTTTAACAGAACCTAACGTAATGCAATTTGAAACGTGGAGTACTATTAAATCTGGAGCAGACGTTGTAATTGTATCTTCTAAAGGTTCTGGTAAAACAACAACCTTAGCCATTAATGTTTGCCAAAAATTAGGTAAACCCTTTGAAATGTCTCCTAGAGCGCTTGTAATTGTTAACGACAAAGAACAAGCATTAGCTGTAGAAGAGTTATTTAAAAGTCTTTGTAAATACAGCGGCTTACGTGTGTACATGACACATGATAAAACCGATTTAGACGAAGATAAAAATCAAATTTCTGTAGGTATCGATATTTTAATTGGTACGCCATTACGACTAAACGAAATGTTTGGGTCGGCAGGCTTCGATGTTAATCAACTAAAAATGTTGGTTATCGACGATTGTGACTTACTTTTAAAAAACAGATACGAGGCTAAATTAATCCGTCTTTCGGATGCTATTGGTAAAACCCAACGTATTTTCATGGCCGAAAATATTACAGAACGTTTAGACTTTTTAGCAGATCGCGAAATGATTGAACCGTTTTGGTTTGACATGGATGCTGAAGAAGAAGATGAAGAATATTTTGACGAAGACGAAGAAATTTTAGAAGAAGATTTCCAAGACGAAGAATTAGATTCAGAAGAAGAATAAAATCAAAAAGCCGGCTTGTGTCGGTTTTTTTTATAACTTTTAAATACGTTTATATGTCTGTAGCAGCCCTATTACAAAAAAGAAAAGAAGAACTTGCAGCAAAAAATCTAGAGGAAGGTAAAAAGTTTCTTCAAGAAAATGCTTCTAAAACTGGAGTTGTGGTTTTAGCCTCAGGTTTGCAATATAAAATTGAAAAAGTAGGTACAGGTGCAACTCCTAAAATAACAGATACAGTTGTATGCCATTACCATGGTGTTAATTTAAAGGGAGAGGTTTTTGACAGTTCTGTAGATCGTGGTACTCCAGCAACATTTAAAATTCAAAAATTAATAAAAGCCTATCAGGAGGCTTTGCCTTTAATGCCAGTAGGTAGTAAATGGATTATTTATGCTCCGTCAGAATTAGCTTATAAAGACGGACATAAATCAAAAGAAATTGGAGCTAACAGTACTTTAATTTTTGAGGTTGAATTACTAGAAATTGTTTCTTAATACATCATCACTTTAATTATGGAAAATAAACCGAAGCAATTAACTTTTGGTGCGCAAGGTCATACATTACATCATTGCCAAATTCAATCTTTTGATGGAAATTTTTTAGTTTTTGATACCCGTAACGATGATACCAAAATTGGTGAAACAGCCACTATTAAAGTTTTAAATCTTTCGGATTTATCTATACAAATCGTTTATACAGTAAAAAATCAAACGCCGCATGGGCCGGGAGTAGGAGCCGCGACTTTTTCTCCCAAAAAAAATACTGTTTTATTTATTCATGGTACTCAAAACAGCAATCATTCTAAACCTTACGGTCCAACCCGTAGAACCGGTGTTGCTGTGGATTTAGATGCGCCAGAAATTCCGGTTTTTATGGATGCACGTAATATCAATGCGCCATTTACACCAGGAGCTTTACGTGGTGGGACACATTCGCATTGTTGGCATCCAGATGGGGATTTAATCTCTTTTACCTATAACGACTATGTTCTTGAACAATCAACAGATCCAACCGCTGATAAAGATTTACGAGGGGTAGGAGTGATGTTTCCGCAGGAAGTAATAGTTCCTCAAACCACAGATGGTGAAAATAATTCAGGAAAAATGTTCTCTGTTTTAGTAACCCAATTATCAAATAACCCAACTCCGGGAAGCGATGAAATTGAAAAAGCCTTTGATGAATGTTGGTTAGGTAATACAAAATCTATCGCTTTTCAAGGACATGTAAGAGATAGTAAGGGAAAATTAAAAACAGAAATTTTTATGGTTGATTTACCAAAGGATTTAACTCAGCCTGCTCATTTACCCTTGCAAGGGACTTTGACTTTGCGCCCATTTCCGCCTCTAAATACAATTCAAAAAAGATTAACTTTTACAACTGAAGGTATTTCAAGTTTTAGGCATTGGCTACGAAGTGATTCTGCTGGAGCGTATATTTATTTTTTAATGGAAGATGAGAAAAATATAACTCAAGTTTGGTCTTTAGAGGTTAAAACTAATAATTTGACTCAATTATCCTTTCATAATACAAGTATACATTCTCCTATTAATATAAGTTCAGATAATACAAGTTTGGTATATTTTTGTAACCATCAGATTTATAATTTAAATATTAAAGATAAAGAAGCTAAACTTGTTTTTAAAAACGATGAAAAATTAGAATTAACAGGGATCCCGAATTTCGATATTTTAAATCCGAATCGTATTTATTTTAACGCTTATGTTTTAAACGATTTAAACCAAAAATTCATTCAGATTTTCTCAATATAAAAAGCATTGGTTAGTAGCCAATGCTTTTGTATTAAATAGGGTTTTAATGC